>JBFXBG010000045.1:0-24078 GCA_050183505.1 Gemmatimonadales bacterium
TCTGCTGCGGGGCGGTCAGTTCCTCCTGGTCTCCAAGGATCATTCCTATGTCCAGGAACAGGTCGACGCCGGCCTGCTGACCCCGGAACAGGCCAGGGTCCATCCGTACAGCAACGTGATTACCCGCTGCGTCGGCGCGAGCAACGACGTGATGCCGGACCTCTACTTCGGTGCGCTGCGTGAAGGCGACATCCTGCTCCTCGCCTCCGACGGCCTCACCGGCATGCTGGAGGACGAGCATCTGGTCAGGATCCTGCGTTCGGAAGGAACACCCCAGAGCTGGGTCGACAAGATGATCACCGAGGCCAACCGGCGGGGCGGACTCGACAACATCACCGCGATCATCGTCCGGATCGAGGGGATCGACTCGCCCTCCGGCGAGCATCCGGCGGTGGTGGCGGGGGCGGGAAGTGAGAAGTGAAGTGAGAAGTGAAGTGAAGTGAGAAGTGAGAAGTAAGATGTGAAAAAGGAGAGGGGCCGGGTTCGCCGCCGTCATGGCTCGCCCGGCCCTTCTCTTCTCTCCCGCTCTACTCTCTGATCCTCTCCAGCACGGCCTCGACGCTCCGAGCGGGCCGGCGGGCGACGAAGACCCGCAGTCGCCGTGCGCTGCGGTAGAGTTCCGAGGCCACGCGGGGCAGGCCGAGCTGGCCCTCCCGCCCTTCTTCGGTGAGCCGGTCGGCCCCTCCCGTTCGGGTCCGGAGCGGCAGGTCAACGGCCAGCATGGAGGGACGCGCGGGGAAGTCGATCAGCAGCTCCCCGGGCGCGAGGCCCACGTCCCGGGCCAGCGCATCCTCGTTTTCGGCCAGCCGGGCCGGATCGTCCCAGAGCCAGGTCTGGGCGTCTTCCGGGACATCGCTCGCGGGGAGATCCAGGGCCCGCTTGAACAGGCGCCGGGTGTGGACCGCCCGCGCCAGGCCGCCGGGGTCGGCGCTGAAGAGCCGCTCCATGAGGCCGCCGTCGGTGGTGCCGGCGATGTCGCCGGGGTCGAGCCTCCCGGTCGCCACCGCACATCGGACCGCCCGCTTGAACATGCAGGTCGCCGATCGCACCGCGTGGTGCCAGTAGACGTTGCGATACATCTGGTACTTGGCGAAGAGCAGGGACTCCAGGGCGCTCACGCCCTTCTCGTGCACGCCGATCTCCAGCTTCCCGTCCGAGTCCACCAGCGTGAGGGCGGCCAGCAACCGGCTCACGTCCACCGTACCGTAGGGGACCCCGCACATCCGGGCGTCGCGGCTCAGGTACTCGATCTTGTCGAGGTCGAGGGAGCCTGAAATCAGGCCGCCCAGGGGGCTCGCGCTCCGTCCCCGGATCAGGTCACCGATGCGCCGGGCCAGATCGGGGACTCCGAAGGCGGCGAGGGCCGGCGCCAGGTCGGCACCCTCGAGCGCGGCTACGCCCAGGTCTTCATGCGAGGGGAATCCGGCTTCCTCGAGCGCGTGGGAGAACGGATAATGACCGATGTCATGCAGGAGGGCCGCCAGGCGGACCGCGATCTGGTCTTCCGCTCCGACCCGGGCCAGTTCTCGCCGCTCATCCAGCGCCGCCAGAGCGAGCTTGGTCAGATGGAAGGTGCCCAGCGCATGCTCGAACCGGCTGTGCGTGGCACCGGGGTAGACCAGAAAGGCGTGACCCAGCTGGCGGACGAAACGCAGCCGCTGCACGGCGGGGGAATCGACCACGCCCATGATGACGCGATCCACCCGGATGTTATCCCAGATGGGATCGCGGATGATGTCGAAGTCGGGTTTCATGAGGGACGGTCAGACGGTCAGACGGTCAGACGGTCGGACGGTCCGACCGCCCGGCCGTCAGACGACCGGGCCCGCCTGTTTCACCGCCGCGGACACTTCGGCTTCGTAGCGGGCGAAGTTGTCCCGGAACATGCCGGCCAGCTTCTTCGCCTGGGCATCGTAGGCCGCCTGGTCGGCCCATGTCTCCCGCGGGGTGAGCAGCCTGGCGGGTACCTGGGGCACCTCGACCGGAACCTCGAACCCGAACACCGGATCTTTCCGGTACTTGAGCGTGTCGAGCTTTCCGGCCAGCGCGGCCCGTACGATCGTCCGGGTGTGGGGCAGGCTGATCCGGGAGCCGGTCCCATAGGGGCCGCCGGTCCAGCCGGTGTTGACCAGCCAGACCCGGGCTCCATGCCTGGCGATGCGCTCGCCCAGCATCTTCGCGTAGGCGCCCGGGTGCAGTGGGAGAAAAGGCGCGCCGAAGCAGGCGCTGAACGTGGCCGAGGGCTCGGTCACCCCCCGCTCGGTGCCGGCGACCTTGGCGGTATAGCCCGAGAGGAAGTGGTACATCGCCTGTTCCGGCGTGAGCCGGGCGATCGGAGGCAGGACGCCGAACGCATCGGCGGTCAGGAACACGACGTTCTGCGGGACGTTCCCCATCCCCGAGGGCACGTGATTGGGGATATAGTCGATGGGATAGCTGGCGCGGGTATTCTCCGTGATCCGGGCGGAATCAAAATTGATCCGCCGGGTCTCCTGATCGAGGTCGACGTTCTCGAGAATGGTGCCGAACATGCCCGTGGTGGCATAGATCTCGGGTTCGGTCTCGGGGCGGAGCTTGATGACCTTGGCGTAACAGCCGCCCTCGAAATTGAAGACGCCCCGGTCGGTCCAGCCGTGCTCGTCGTCGCCGATCAGGCCGCGGCTGGGATCGGCGGACAGGGTGGTCTTTCCGGTGCCCGAGAGTCCGAAGAAGATGGCGGTATCGCCCTCGGGGCCGATATTGGCCGAGCAGTGCATCGGGAGCACGCCCTGCTGCGGCAGCAGGTAGTTGAGGACCGTGAAGATGGTCTTTTTCATCTCGCCGGCATACCGGGTGCCGCCGATGAGTGCCATCCGCCGGCCGAAGTGAAGCACGATGAAGGTTCCGGTCCGGGTGCCGTGCACGGCAGGGTCGGCCTGCAGTTCCGGGGCATGCAGCACGGTGAAGCCCGGTTCGAAACCGGCCAGGTCTTCGGCCGGTGGCCGGATGAACATGTTCCGCACGAACATCGCCTGCCAGGCATTGGGGGTGATGAAGCGCACCGGCAGCCGATGCGCGGGATCCGCCCCGCCGTAGAGATCCTGGAGGTAGACTTCCTGATCGGCGAGGTGGGCTTCGACGTCCTGCTGCAGCCGGTCGAACATCGCCTCGGCGAGCTTCGCGTTCTTCTCCCACCAGATCTGACTGGCGCAACTCGGCTCGTCCACGACGAACTTGTCGTTCGGACTGCGGCCGGTATGCGGGCTGGTGACCACGGCAAAGGCCCCGCCATGGGCCACGAGACCCTCGTTGCGCCGGATGGCGTGCTCGTACAGGCGGGCGGGGAGCAGATTGGCGTGGACCTTCCGGGGCTCGAACCCGAGCCCGAGGGAAGAGCGTGTCTTGGGAGCAGCCTGGGTACTCATGAGTTCCTTTCGCGCGACCCTGCGGCGCGCACGGAATTGGGCCGGGGATCTCCTGACGAGGACGTCCGGCGGCGGTGGGCTCGTTCCTGGGCATCCACCGCCGCGATCACGGCCATATTGACGATATCATCCACTTCCGAGCCGCGCTGCAGCACATAGACCGGTGCAGCCATGCCGACCAGGATCGGTCCGATGGCCTTCGCGCCGCCCAGGCGCGCCAACAGCTTGTAGGCGATGTTGGCGGCACCTAAGTCGGGAAAGATCAACACATTGGCCGGCCTCCGCAACCGGCTGAAAGGATACTGGTGGCGCAGGATCCGTTCCACCACCGCGGTGTCCGCCTGCATTTCCCCGTCGACCTCCAGCTCCGGGAAACGCTGGTTCAGGAGATGCACGGCCCGGGCCACGGTCGCCTGTCTCGGGTGAGCGGCCGATCCGAAGTTGGAGAACGACAGCATCGCGATCCGGGGTTCCACGGAGAGCTCCTGGACCAGCTCGGCGGTCGCGGCCGCGATCCGGGCCAGCTGTTCGGCATCCGGCTCGATGTTCACCGTGCAGTCGGCAAAGAAAAACGTCTGATCCTGGAAGACCATCATGTAGATCCCGGCCACGGTCGCCCCGGGGAGGGGCCCCACCGCTTCGAGGGCCGGCCGGATGGCCCGGGGGTAGTGCTGATTCTCTCCCAGAATCAAGGCGTCGGCGTCGCCGCAGGCGACCATGAGGGAGCCGAAGTATGCCGGTTCCTGCAGGCGGCGGCGGGCCTCATCCCGGGTAATTCCTTTCCGTCGCCGTCGCTCCCAGAACTCGGTGACATACCGGTCGCGGTCCGGGCTGGTTGCTGGATCCACGATGCCGAGCCCCTCGAGCGAGATCCCGGCGGCATCCGCGGACTGCCGGATGTCCCCGGCCTGACCGATCAGGATGGGCTCGGCACTGCCTTCGTCGGCGAGGATCCGGGCGGCGCGCAGGATGCGGATGTCTTCCCCGTCGGTGAGCGCCAGTCGCTGGGGGGCCACGGCCGCCCGGTTGCTGAGGGAGCGCATGATGGCCCGTCCCCGTCCCAGCAGCGATTCCAGGCGGGACCGATACTCTTCGATGTCGAGGACGACCCGGGCCGCTCCGCTGGAGATCGCCGCCCAGGCGACCGCCGGGGCGACATACAGCAGGACCCGGGGGTCGATCGGCTTGGGAATCAGGTACGAGGGTCCGAAGTGCAGCTGTTCCAGGCCGTACCCCTTGAGGACGCTCTCGGGCACATCCTCCCGGGCGAGCAGGGCCAGGGCCCGGGTCGCCGCCATCTTCATTTCCTCGTTGATGGCCCGGGCCCGGACATCGAGGGCGCCGCGGAAGATGAACGGAAAGCCCAGGACGTTGTTCACCTGGTTGGGATAGTCGCTGCGTCCGGTGGCGATGATCGCCTGGGGCCAGACCGCGCGCGCCTCATCCGGCAGAATCTCCGGTGTCGGATTGGCCAGGGCGAAGATCACCGGATTCGGCGCCATCCGGCGCAACAGATCGGGAGTGACGGCGCCCGCCACCGAGAGCCCGACCAGGACGTCCGCCCCTTCGAACGCCTCCTCCCGGCTGCGGGCGGTGACGTGCCCGGCAAACCGCTTCCGGTACGGATCGAGATCGGTCCGGTCCCGATTGACCACGCCGTCCCGGTCGATCAGCGTGACATGGTCCCGCCGCACGCCCAGCCGGACATAGTGCTCGGCGGTGGCGATGGCCGCGGCGCCGGCGCCGCTGAAGACGACCCGCAGACCGGCCAGATCCCGTCCGGTGAGTTCGGCCGCGTTGAGCAGGGCGGCGCCGGTGATGATCGCGGTCCCGTGCTGGTCGTCATGAAAGACGGGAATCTGGAGCCGTTCCCGGAGCCGCTCCTCGATGTAGAAACAGTCGGGAGAGCGGATATCCTCCAGGTTGATTCCGCCGACCGTGGGTTCCAGCATCTCACAGAAGCGGATCACGTCGTCCGGCGCCGGTGCGTTGATCTCCAGGTCGAACACGTCGATGTCCGCAAACGACTTGAAGAGGATGCCCTTGCCCTCCATCACCGGCTTGCCGGCGAGCGGACCGATGTCACCGAGGCCCAGCACGGCGGTGCCGTTGGACACCACCGCCACCAGATTCCCGCGGGTGGTGTACCGGAACGCGTCCTCCGGGTTTGCCTGAATCGCCAGACACGGCTCGGCGACCCCCGGCGTATAGGCCAGGGACAGGTCGTGCTGATTCTGGGTAGGCTTGGTCGGGACGACCTGGATCTTTCCCGGACGGCCCTCGGCGTGGTAACGGAGGGCTTCGCTATGGCTGTCCAACGGCAGCTCCGCTGAGGGATTGGGGGATTGGGGGATTGAGGGATTGAGGGATTGAGGGATTGAGCGCTGGTCGCGAGGGATAGGCCCGGGCCGCCTCAATCGATCGCCACTGTTGTCAATCCCTCAATCCCTCAATCCTAGGGTCTCACCGGCACCATGTCGCTCTTCAGGTGATAGACGGCTTCGATCGTCTCGATATCCCGGTCGCTGAGGTGCATTGCCCGGGGGTTGGAATACATGATATCTAGGGTATCGAGGGTGTGGTCGAAGAGGCCGAGGCTGTGTCCCACTTCGTGCGTGGCGGTCACCTCGAGGCAGGTCTGGAGGGCGGCGGTCAGGAACCTGGGGTTGAGGTAGATCCGCACCGGCAGCCGGAATTCGAACCGGGTGGTCACGGTGTCGACATCGGTGGCGCCTTCGCACTCCGGCAGGAGGCTGTGGAGCCGGATCCCCGACAGGACCGGAATGAGGGGCGGCTGCTGCACCCGGACGATGACATCCGCGGTCATCGAGTCGCTGACGACCACGCCATCGAACTCGTCATACAGAAACGCGTTCTTCCAGGACTGGATAGCCGCGCGGACGTGTGCCGGCGCCTCGAGACTGTCCTCGACCCAGTACCGCACGGGGAGCGAGGACCGGGGCCAGTGGAAGGTGAGGGAATCCAGCCGCGGCCCGGCGCTGTCGTAGGGCACGAACAGGCGCCATTCGTAGACGTTGGTCCGGGCGGGGCTCACGATTTCGGAACACGCGACGCCCAGCCCGAGGGCCAGGGCCGCGGCGATCAGGTATCGCATCCGGGGCATGTCAGAAACTCCTCGAGACGCCGACACTGAGCGAGACCCGATGCACATCCTGAGTCTGCGAGAATCCCCGTGCCTTGAGTGCCTCGGTGGTGAAGCGGTGGTAGGCGTAGTCCAGGCCGGCGGTTCCTTCCCAGCCGGGTCGGAACTCGCGGTGATACTCGGCGCTGAAGGAGCCCATGAGCCGGGCCGGGCCGCCGTCGGCGAAGACTCCGGTCTTCTCCGCCGGCAGGTATTTCAGGAAGCCGACGCCGGCCCGCCAGCGTACCCGGCGGACCATCGCGGGTCCTTCCCCCACCAGCTGCAGTGATGCCGTCCGGAGCCCGCCCAGATCGGTTTCCTGGCCGTTCTCCTTCGCGGTCAGGGAACTGGTCGTGAGCCGCGCCTCGAGGCCCAGCCGGTATTTCAATCCGACAGGAAGGCTCGCACCGGCCACCAGCGTCGGCGCCAGCCCGGTCTCGAGTTTGATCGGGTTCACGATCTCGTCGTCGAGCAGGGTTGAGGACCAGGTCACACCGGCGCGGAGGGATGCCCGGACCTGGGCGGCTGCCGGTCCGGTCGTTGCCACGGTTCCGAGAAGAAACAGGGAGAATACCACGGGCGAGATTCGCATCGGCGGAAGATGAATCCGGGCCGCCTCGGGCGGAAGGGCTGACGCGACGGATGGGCGAGACCGGGGACGGATGAAAGGAGGAGGCAACGGAAAGCCGGGGTACCGGATCGGGTTGCCTGGCACGTGCTGCCGGCCACTTTCCTGGTTTTCCCGATCCCGACCTCCCCAACAGTGGCCCGGGCGCGACACCAGCGCTGGAAGCTGCCGGGCTCCATTCGGTCCGGAGCGGGCCCCCAAACCCGTTGTACAAGTGGGACTTAGGGTAGCGCCACCGGGGAGGGTGGTGGCAGGTACGAATCGTGCGCGGTGAGTGGTCTGACGGCACCTAACCGCGCCCCCTGAAACGCTTTGCACAATCGGACCAGGTGAACCCGGCGGGTGGAACCGCCGACGCGAGGTCCGGTGGTGGCCAGAGCGACGTCCCAGCCGTCTTCCGTGCGAGGCGAGACAAGCGCCCCGGACGGCTTCGTGCGCTCCCGGCCTCACGCGCGGCCGGGGGGTCGCGTGCCCAATGGGCGGCTCCCATTTGCTTGACACCCAAGGTCTGATGGCTACGTTCCCGGTCCTTCGCTTCGGGCATCCTGGCAGTGAGTGATCTTGATCGGCCTCGTGTTCTCCTCCTGGGAGATCCCACCACGCGCCCCGAGGGTCTGGAGCGCGCGCTGGTGCGCGGTGGCTTTCAGGTCACCGAGGCCGACCGCGTGCCCGCGGGCCGGCCCAGCGGCGCCCTGCCGGACATTCTGGTGATCACGGTGGCGCAGGCGGATGACGCCCTGCGGGATGAACTGGCCCGGCTCGACCCGAAATACTGGCGCGGGGTCCCGACGGTCGTCCTGCTGGCCTCCGAGGAGAAGGAAGGCCCCACCCGGGCGTTCTCGTTCGGTGCCAGCGACGTCATGAGCGGGCCGGTGCACCTGCCGGAGGTCTGTGCCCGGCTGCAGGCCAGGGTTCATGGCCGGACCGACCTGCACGGGATCCGCAAGCAGACCGAGGCGCACGAGCAGCTGTTCGACATCTTCCAGGAGGCCTCCAGCGCGCTGCGCCCCGACGAGATCGTCTCGGTCCTGGTCCGCCGGGTCGGCGAGGTTCTGGGGCTGGCCCGCTGTTCGTTCGTGATGACCCCGGCCGGAGAACAGATCGGGCGGGTGGTCGCGGTCTTCGAGAATCCGACCGTGCGGGATCTGCAGGTCGACCTCAGTCGCTATCCCGAGATTCAGGAAGCCGTCCGGACCGAGCAACCGGTGATCGTCCCGGACGTGCACTCGCACCCGCTGTTTCTGGATGCGCGCCAGAAATGGGCCGAGCAGTCGCTGGAGGTGGGGGTCGGGAGCGTGGCGGCGCTGCCGGTCAACCTGCACGGCCGGATGTCGGGCGTGTTCCTGCTCCGGACCGGCGCGGATGACCCTGCGCTGGACGACCGCCAGGTCGCGTTCGCGCAGGCCATCACCCGGGCGGCGAGCCGGCTGCTCGAGACCGAAGAGCGGCGGGCCGGGATCTACCGGCGGCAGCTCCAGGCGGCCGCCACCGATCCGCTGACCGGGTGCGGAAGCCTGGACGCCCTGGACCGGCGGATCCGGGAGGAATTCGAACGGGCGCGGCGCTATTCCCTTTCGTTCAGCCTGGTTCTGGTGGACGTCGATCAGCTCCGGGTGGTGAACGAGAAGTTCGGGACCGGCACGGGCGACCGCCTCCTGATCGAGCTGGGGACGATCCTCCAGCGGGAACTGCGCGCCCCGGACTTCGTGAGCCGCTACGGCGGCGACGAGTTCGCGCTGATCCTGCCGGAAACCGACCTCGAAGGTGCCCGCCGGTCCCTCGGGCGGATCCGGCAGCGCATCGCCAATCATCCGTTCCCGGATCTTGCGCCCTCCGAACGCCCCCGCCTCTCCGCCGGTATCGTCGCCTTTCCCCATCCTTCAGCCATGCAGACCGAAGATCTCTTCGCCCTGGTCGAGGCCGCCCTGCTCCGGGGCAAGGCCCAGACCGAGGAGAGAATCGGGACCGCGGAATCGGTGGCGGCGTAAGGGGAAGGGCGGAAAGGCGGAAGGACGGAAGGACGGAAGGGGACTCCACCATCGAGTCCCCTTCCGTCCTTCCGCCTTTTCGTCCTTCCGCACTACGCTATCGTCGCCTTCGGAGCCAGTCGGCGGGATCGAGGGCGATGCCGTTTTCGCCCCGGATTTCGAAGTAGAGATGGGGGCCTTCGTCGGAGGTCTCCCCGCCGACCGTGCCGATGATCTGCCCCCGGGTGACGCCGGCCCCCAGGGCGACGCGGGCTTCTCCGAGGTGCATGTAGAGCGACCGGTAGCCGTTCCCGTGCTCCACCACGATGGTGAGCCCGTAGGTATTGAGCCGCTGCAGCAGTTCGACCCGTCCGGCTTCGACGGCCCGGACCGGGGTGCCCGGCGCGGCCCCGATGCCGATGCCGTTGCGCCGGATAATGGCGCCGGAGGGAAGCCGCTGGCGGCCGAACCCGTAGACGATGGTGCCGTCGACCGGCCAGTCCAGCTTCCCCAGGTCGGCGGTGGTGAGGGTCCCCGATCCGGGGGCCGCGGTGCGGCCTTCCCGGGCAGCCTCCTCCCGGCGGGCACGTTCCAGGGCGGCGAGCAGGTCGTTGAGGCGGGCTTCGTCTTCTTCCAGCGCCGAGAGGCGCTGTTCGGTCGACCGGGTGCTGCGCCGCACGTTGGCCAGGCGCCGGGAGGTTTCGTCGGCCAGCCGTCCGTAGTGGTTGAGTTCGTCTTCCCGCTCGGAGCGGCGGTGGCTGAACTCGCTCCGCACCTGCAGGATCTCCTCCCGCTGCTTCTGCACCCGGTCCCGCAGTTCCTGCACTTCCGCCACCAGGGCCCGGTCCTGCCGGCTGGTGAGGTAGAGGTACTTGTAGCGGCTCAGCAGATCGCCGAATGACTCCGCTGTGAGCAGCACCTGGAAGGAATAGAGCGGGCCGCGTTTGTAGATATCCACCAGCCGCCGGGAGAGCACGGCCTGCTTCTCCAGCAGGTTGTCCTGGGCCAGCGCCAGGTTCCCGCTGATCCGGTCCACCTCGACGTTGAGTTTGGCGATCTGGGATTCCAGCTCGTTGACGATCCGGTTGGTGGACTCGCGCTGGCGATCGAGGTTGGACAACTCCTGGTCCAGGCTGTGGGCCTGACCCTGGAGCCGCTCGCGCTGCTGCTGAAGCTCCTCCCGCTCCCGCCGGATCTGTTCGATCCGCCGCCGGCTCTGTTCCAGTTGCTGAGTGACGGACTGCTGGGCGGCCACCGGCGGTGAGGCGGCCAGAACGGCCAGGAGGGCCAGGAGCGCCGGGGGCGCCAGCCTGCCGTTTCTAGACATCCCGGAGATGGCGTCCGACGCTGACCAGGCTGCCGCCGAGCCCCATGAAGACGCCGAAGAAGATGATCACCGCCATCTGGGCCGGCTGGAAGAACACCAGTTCGCTGAGCGAGGCCATGGTCTGGCTCCGGAGCAGCAGGTAGCCGGCGTAGCAGAGCAGGATGGCCAGCAGGCCTCCCAGCAGGCCCTTCAGGGCGCCTTCCAGCAGGAACGGACCCCGGACGAACCAGTCGCTGGCGCCGACGAGCCGCATGATGGCGATCTCGCTGGCCCGTTGCAGCACCGTCATGCGGATCGTGGTACCGATGATGACCACGGCCACTACGGCAAAGGCGAGTCCGATGACCAGTACCACCAGGCCGGCAATGTTGCGGAGGCGGTCGAGCCGTTCGATCCAGTCCCGGCCGTAGCGGACGTCCTCCACGAAGTCATACCCCCGCAGCCGCTCCGCCACCGCCTTCACCCCCTCCGCGGTGCGGAAGCCCTCCTTGAGCTGGATCTCGAGCGAGGGCGGCAGCGGATTGACGTCGAGATCGCGATAGGCGTCCCGGAACTCGACCAGGCTGGCGCGGGCCCGCTTGAGGGCTTCCTCGCTGGAGACGTAGTCCACCCGGGACACCTCGGGGAAGGCCGAGATGTCTTCGGAGGCGGTGGCCACGACCTCGGGCGGCGTGCCCCGCAGCATGAAGGCCACGACCTCGACCCGCTCCTCCACGCCGTGGAGCGCCTGACGGAGATTGATGGCCACCAGGCCGAAGAGGCCGATCACGAACAGCGAGAAGGCGATGGTCGTCACCGAGAGCGACGACAGGAGCGGCGCGCGGCGGAAGGACAGCAGGGCCTCACGGGTAACCAGTCTCACAGGCTGTCCACCTCCCGGTCCTCGTCCATGCCGCTGTCATAGACGACCCCGCCTTCGCGCAGCTCCACCGTGCGGTAGGAGGTCTGGCGCACCAGATCGAGGTCGTGGGTCGCCATGACCACACAGGTCCCGCCGGTATTGATGTCCCGCAGCAACTGGAACACACCGCGGGTGGCGCGTTCGTCCAGGTTGCCGGTCGGCTCGTCGGCCAGGAGGATGGGCGGGTCGTTCACCAGGGCGCGGGCAATGGCGACCCGCTGCTGCTCGCCGCCGGAAAGTTCCCGGGGATAGGCCTGCGCCTTGGCCGCCAGCCCGACCTGGGTCAGCACCCGGGCGACCTTCGACGGTATCGAGTCCCGGCGGGAGCCGGTCACTTCCAGCGCGAACGCCACGTTTTCCTCCGCGGTCCGGTCCTCCAGGAGGCGGAAGTCCTGGAACACGATCCCCAGCCGCCGGCGCAGCCGGGGGACATCCGACGCGGCCATGTCGCTGATGGTGAATCCCGAGACCCGGACCTCGCCCGAGGAAGGCCGCTGCTCGGCATACATCAGCTTCAGCATGGTGGATTTCCCGGCGCCGGAATGGCCGGTGAGAAAGACAAACTCGCCCTTGCCGACCCGCAGCGAGACGTCTTTGAGTGCGAACCCGCCCTTGGGGAAGGACTTGAATACGCTGGAGAACTGGATCACGAGAGTAAGCTAGAATCCCGCGGGGAGAGGGTAAAGGAGAAGCACCGGACCCGGGACACGAGACCCGGCGAACGGCGGCTATCCCAGCGCCTGCGCCAGGTCCGCGATGATGTCGTCCGCGTCTTCGATGCCGCAGCTCAGGCGCACGAACCCGTCGGGGAATCCCATCCGGGCGCGCTCATCCTGGCTCAGGTGCTTGTGCGAGGTGAGCCGGGGTTCGGAGATGAGGCTCTCGACACCCGCGAGGCTGGGTGCGTGGGTGACGACCTTGAGCTTCTTGAGGAAGCGCTCCGTGGCCCGGACCCCACCCTTGATTTCGAGCCCCACCATGCCGCCGAAGGCGGAGAGTGCCTCCCGGGCATGCTGGTGGTCCGGATGGTCGGGCAGGCCGGGATAGTGGACCCGGGTGATCTGCGGGTGCCGGCTGGCCCAGGTGGCCACCGCCATCCCGTTGGTGGAATGCCGGTCCATCCGGAGCGCCAGCGTGCGCAGGCCCCGGTCGATGAGCCACGCGCTGTGGGGGTCGATCGACTGGCCCCAGAGCCGCATCAGCCGGGTGACCTCCTCGATGACCGAACTGGTGCCCGCGACCGCCCCGGCGATCACGTCGCTGTGACCGTTGAGGTACTTGGTCGCGCTGGTGATCACGATATCCGCCCCGTGCTCCAGGGGACGGAAGTGGATCGGGCTGGCGAAGGTCGCGTCAACCAGCAGGGCCAGACCGGATTCCCGGGCGAGCTTGGCGATCGGCTCCAGGTCCAGAACCCGGATGAGCGGATTGGTCGGGGTCTCGACGAAGATCGCCCGGGTCGATTTGCGCATCGACCGGCGCCACTGGCGGGGCTGTTCGGGGTCGGCGTAGCTCACCTCGATCCCCAGCCGGTTGAACTCCTCGTCGAAGAGCCGCCGGGTGCCGCCGTAGATCCAGGCACTGGAGACCAGATGGTCTCCGGGTCGGAGTACGGCCAGGTGGGCCAGCGCCGTCGCGCCCATCCCGCTGGCGAGGAAGATCGCGTCTTCGGCGCCTTCGAGCAGAGCGTACTTCCGGGCCAGGTCCGTCTGGTTCGGGTTGTTCCCGTATCGGGTATAGAGCACCTCTTCGTCGGAGCCGACCGGATTGACGAAGGTGCTGCTCTGAACCAGGGGGGCGACGACGGGGGTCCAGTCCGGGCGGCGGCCCGGCAGCCCGTGGATGGCCGTGGTGGACAGGCCGAACCGGCGCCGGCTCATTGAAGCGGGAAGGGGCGGTAGGTCGCGTCGTCCTGCAGCACGAGCCGGTGGTAGATCAGTTCCTGCAGGGCCTGGCTGGCCTGGTCGAACGACCAGCCCAGCCCGCCGACCAGGCCGGACAGGGTGCAGGGACCGTGCTCGTGGACGAAGCGGAACGCCAGCCGCGCTTCGTTCGAGGTGGGGCCGAGCAGGAAGGGCGTCTCGCCCGGGTGGGGCAGGGCGGCCACCACCAGGCTGTGGCGGGTCAGGACATGGTCGATGGCCTCGCTATGGTCCTCGCTCAGGCCGGCCAGGACCAGAAACGGGCCCGGGGAGGTCTGCATGACGATCACCAGCTTGGCGACGACCTCATCCGCGCAGGAAAAATCCAGCAGCCCGACGGCCGAGAAATCCAGCACCGCGGTGACGCAGGGCTGGTGGTGGAGGGCGTCCACCACCCCGTGGCGCACGGCGGCGCCGGTGGGGCGGGTGACCAGATCGCGATACGGAGTGGCGACCGCGCCCTGGAGAATGCGGTCGAGCCGGATCGTCTGGATCATCGGGGCGGGCTATCCTGTGCGGGGATGACGATCTGCACCTGGCTTCCGGGAAAATAGGGGAGGTGCTCGCTCAAGGGAACATCGTCGTCCCAGGTCGGGACGATGGACAGCCGGGCCGTGCCGCTCCGGATGGAAATCTTGCCGTCCCACCGGGCCAGATACCGCTTGATTCCGGCCAGGCCCTGGCCCCGGCCGGGATCCCGGAAGCGGCTGACGCCCTGGATCAGGGCCGACTCCAGCGCCGCGCCGTCGTTCCAGCGGTCGCCGAAGCGACGGGCCTGCATGCTCTCCAGGGACCGGCGGAACCCGACGCCCGCATCGCTCACGGCAATCACCACCACCCGGCGGCCGGCCAGCCGCCGGCGGAAGGTGTAGGCATGGACCGCGACCCACCCGCTGGTGCCGGCGTGTTCCACAATATTCTGACAAGCCTCCGAAAGCGCCATAGCGAAACCCATGGTGGCTTTGGCTTCGAGCTTCAGCTCTCCGGCCAGAATCCGGGCGGCCCCTTCCTGGATCTTGCCGACGACATGATGCACGTCCTCGGCCGCCCGGACCGGCGTGACGTCGAGCAGGACGTCGGAGTGCTCGTCGGGCGCCATGCGGGGGATCTTGCCGTGAATCTCGAACAGTTCGGCGGCGTATCGGAAGAAGCCGGCCTTGGCCCAGTAGCGCCGGACGTCGTCGCTGGTCGGGACGGTGAAGAGCGGTTTCTCGCCCCGGGCATCCACGATGGCCTGGGCCGCCGTGAGCATGCCGATCAGGCCGTAGGGCGAGGCCCACTGGGCCGCATGGGCGTCAATCAGGATGCGCTCCTCGAGACCGGCCTCGAACGCGAGCGACTGGGCGAACTGATCGAAGGTTCGATCGTCGAAATGGGTGGGAACCTCAACGACCCGGGTCATGCCGATATCAGTTCTCCCCGGAGGTGCCGCCCGAGCCCGGTGGCGCCCCGGAACGCGGCGTTGCGGCCGGCCATCCGGCCGGCGGCGGCAAAGGCCGGTTCCAGTGCGTCGCCCGCCAGCAGCCGGGCAAAGAGCGTGGCGCCGAAGACGTCCCCGCATCCGGTCGGATCCAGGACGTCCGTTACGACCGCGGCCTGGCGGGCGGTCCGAAGCGGGCCGCTCACCCGGGTCCCGCGATCGCTCAGGCGGGCGAACCCCGGGGCCGCGACGTACACCGCACCCTGGGCCCCCAGCGTCACCGACAGCAGGGAAACGCCGGCACCGATGGCGGCCGCGGCCAGCGCCAGCGGGTCGGGCGAGAGTTGGCGCATTTCCTCCTCGTTCACCTGGATGGCGTCGAAACACTCGAGCCAGGCCGGCAGATCCGGCAGGGGCTGGAGCCGGCGCACCCCGTCCTGGTACATGCCCAGCAGCAGGCTGTGAAAATCGGCGTAGATCGGTCCCGGGAATCCGCGCCGGAGCGCCTGCGCGGTTCCCAGGCACATTTCGAAGCCCGAGATGAAATTGACGTACAGGGCGTCGAGATCCCGGACCATCGGGCCCAGCTCGGCCCAGGTCCACCCCGGCACTCCGCCGGACATCCGCTCGCAGCGCCGTTCGGTCGATTCATACCGGAGCGTCACCCGATTGTTGGGTGAAGGCACCTCGATGCAACGGGTATCGGGCGCGAGCCGGGCGAGGGAGGACGTGAACCGCCGGGCCTCCGCCGAAAGATCCCGGCCGACCTTGATGAGCGGGACGATCTGCCACTCCGGTGGCAGGGCCGCGTCGAGCCCGGACAGAGCGTAGGCAATTCCTCCCCATTCCTGCACCGGGGGGACCAGCGGATCCCGGCCGTAGATGAGGTCCCAGACCATCGAACCGACGACGCCGACCCTAGGCATGGCCCTGCTGGTCCAGGAAGGCACGGGCGGCGCCGTACACCCCGGCGGTGCCCGTCAGCGTCCCGGGGACGAACCGGCATGCCGTGACCGCCGGCTTGAACGCCCGGCGGGAGACCTCCCGTCTGAGCGGGCCGAACAGGCTCTCACCCGCGGAGGTGACCCCCCCGACGATGACCACGACCTCCGGGTTGAACACGTTGACCAGGTTGGCGATGCCGGCACCCAGGAACTTGGCCGTATCGTGCACCACTTCGAGCGCCAGGGCGTCGCCTTCGTGTGCCGCCGTGTAGACGGTCTGTGCCGTGATCCGGCCAAGATCTCCGTTCACGTAGGCCGGTAACCGGGTCTCGTACCCGGCCTCGATGGCCTCGACCGCCCGGCGGGCAATCGCGGGGCCCGAGGCATAGGCCTCCAGGCAGCCGTCGTTGCCGCACTTGCAGCGCCGGCCGTTGATCTCGATGGTGGTATGGCCGATCTCCCCGGCGCAATCCGACGCGCCGTGATAGAGCCGTCCGTCGAGGATGAGCCCGCCCCCGATCCCGGTGCCGATGGTGATCCCGATGGCCCGGGTGGCGCCGCGCGCGGCCCCGCACCAGCACTCTCCCAGCACGGCACAGTTGGCGTCGTTGTCCAGCGATGCCTTGAGGCCCAGACCCGCGGACAGCCGATCCCGGAGCGGCATGTTGACCCAGCCCAGGTTGGGGGTGAGGAGCACCACGCCGGTCCGGGTATCGAGCGGGCCCGGGGCCCCGATACCGACGCCCAGGATCTCGGCCCCGGGGTCCGCTCTCCGGCAGGCCTCCATGACGCTGCGGGACATCGCGACCAGCCGGGCGATGATCGCATCCGCGCCCTCGTCCGGCCGGGTGGGCTCGGTCACCAGGCCGTGCAGCGCCGACCCGTCCTCGGCGACACAGCCGACGACCAGGTTGGTTCCTCCGATGTCGATGCCGATGACGTGGCGCATGGGCAGAGTGCAGAGTGCAGAGTTCAGAGTTCAGAGTTCAGAGTACAGGGTTCAGAGTGCCGGGTGCCGAGTGCCGAGGGTCGAGTGCAGAGTGCAGAGTACCGAGCCTCAGTCCTCAGTCCTCAGTCCATGTCCCCCCAGTCTTTCCTTCACCGCCTGCAGTACCGTCTCCACACTGATGCTGTGCATGCAGCGGTGGTGGCCCAGGGGGCAGACCTGGGGGCCGTGTTTGGAGCAGGGCCGGCATTCGAGCGGGGCCGGTGGCTCCATGATCGCGTCCCGAGGGCCGCGAGGGCCGAAGCCGAAGTCGGGAATGGTCGGCCCAAAGATAGCCACGATCGGGGTGCCGACGGCGGTGGCCAGGTGGAGTGGGGCCGAGTCGTTGGTCAGGAGCAGGGCCGCCCGGGCCAGAAGCGCGGCCGAGGCCCGCAGGGAGAGCTCGCCCGCGGCGCTGACCGCCGGTTGGCCTGCCGCGGCGACCGATTCGGCCAGTTCCCGGTCTTCGGGGCCGCCGACGATGACGACCGGGAGGTCCATCCGGTGGACCAGCTCTTGATAGAACGGCCAGCGCTTGGTCCCCCAGATGGACCCGGGGGCGAGCGCCAGGAACCGGCCCCGGATACCGTGCCGGTCGAGCCACCGGTCCGCCATGGCGTGGTCCTGGGGGGTGAGCGCCAGCGCTACCGGCGGGGCCGGTTCCGGCACCGACCCGGCCAGGGCCAGCAGCCGTTCGACCTCGTGCCCCGCCGCCGGCCGGTGAACCGTCCGGGTGTAGAGGACCCGGGGGCCGTCGTGAAACCCGATGCGTTCCGGAATGCCGGCGGCCACGGCCAGCGCCCCGGACCGCCAGGACCGGTGGGGAAGGTAGGCCCGCGCGTACGGTTCCGATCGCAGCGTCCGAACCAGCCGCCGGAACCCGGTGATGCCCCGGTCTTTCCCTTTCTTGTCGTACCCGATGACCTGGCGGACCGCGGGGTGGGTCTCCAGCAGGACCAGGGCCGCGGGGGTCGTGACCACGTCTACGGGGCCGTGCCGGCGGGCGAGGGCGGCCAGGAGCGGCGTCGTGAGGATCACGTCGCCCAGAAAGGCCGTCTGGATGACCAGGGTCCGGCCGCCGTTCCCCTCCGGGCCCGCCGGTGAGCCGCGAGCGACAGGCGAGGACCGGGCTCCCGGCCCATCGTCGTCCTGCGGACCCGGCGCGGGCGGCGCGGCCCCGCTCACCGTTTACCGTTCACCGTTCACCGTCCTAGTCGACCTGCAGGACCGCCAGGAAGGCCTCCTGTGGGATCTCCACCTGTCCGACCTGTTTCATGCGCTTCTTCCCCTCCTTCTGCTTCTCGAGGAGCTTGCGCTTCCGGGTGACGTCCCCACCGTAGCACTTGGCGAGGACGTCCTTGCGGAGAGCCGACACGGTCTCGCGGGCGATGATCTTGTTGCCGATGGCGGCCTGGATGGCGACGGCGAACAGCTGGCGGGGAATGAGTTCCTTGAGCTTCTCCGCCACCTTGCGTCCCCATTCGTAGGCCTTGTCCCGGTGGATGATGACACTGAACGCGTCGACCTGGTCGCCGTTGATGAGCATGTCGAGCTTGACCAGCTCGCCGGGGCGGTACCCGGCGAGTTCATAGTCGAAGGAGGCGTATCCCCGCGAGAGGCTCTTCAACCGGTCGTAGAAGTCCAGCACGATCTCACCCAGCGGGAATTCCCAGTCGAACTCCACCCGGGCCTGATCCAGGTATTTCATGCCCTGATAGACCCCCCGGCGATCCTGGCCCAGCTTCATGATCGCGCCGATGTAGTCGGTGGGAGCCATGATCCGGGCCTTCACGTAGGGCTCTTCGATCCGTTCGATGCTGGTGGGGTCGGGGAGCAGAGTAGGGTTCTCCACCACCAGGCTGGTCCCGTCGGTCTGATAGACGTGGTACTCGACGGTCGGCACGGTATTGATGAGACTGAGATCGAACTCGCGCTCCAGCCGCTCCTGGATGATCTCCATGTGGAGCAGCCCGAGGAAGCCGGCCCGGAATCCGAATCCGAGGGCGGTCGAGCTTTCCGGTTCGTACTGCAGGCTGGCATCGTTGAGCTTGAGCCGTTCGAGAGCGTCCCGCAGGCCCTCGTACTGTTCCGACTCCGTGGGGTAGAGCCCGGCGAACACCATGGGATTCACTTCCCGGTAACCCGGGAGGAGCTCGCGCGCGCGGTCGGCCGCATCCAGGATCGTGTCCCCGGTCCGGGCGTCACCCACGCTGCGGAGGTTGGCGACGAGGTAGCCCACCTCGCCCGCCTCGAGGACGTCCGTCGGGCGGCGCCCCAGCTGCAGGTAGCCGACTTCATCGACGACATAGACGTCGTCCGGATGGGCGCCGAAGGCGATCTCCATGCCCTTGCGGACGGCGCCGTCGACCACCCGGACGCTCGGAATGGCTCCCCGGTAGCGGTCGAAGAAGCAGTCGAAGATGAGCGCCCGGAGCGGGGCGTCGTCCCGGCCCCGGGGCGGGTGCACCCGGGCGACGATGGCTTCGAGGAGGTCCGGCACGCCGGTGCCCTCCTTGGCGGAGACCTGCAGGATCTCGTCGGCCCGGGCACCGATCAGGTCCTGAATCTCGCGGGCCCGCCGCTCCGGCTCCGCCCCGGGCAGGTCGATCTTGTTGAGGACCGGGATGATTTCGAGCCCGGCGTCCAGGGCCAGAAAGAGGTTGGAGAGGGTCTGGGCCTGAATCCCCTGGGACGCATCGACCACCAGCACCGCCCCCTCGCAGGCCGCCAGGGAGCGGGACACCTCATAGGTGAAGTCCACGTGCCCGGGGGTGTCGATCAGATTCAGTTCGTACTCCTCCCCGTCCCGCGCGCGGTAGACCATCCGGACCGCGTTGAGCTTGATCGTGATCCCCCGCTCCCGTTCCAGCTCCATGGTGTCCAGCAGCTGCTCCCGCATGAGCCGCTTCTCGACCGCACCGGTCGTCTCGATGAGCCGGTCGGCCAGGGTCGATTTGCCGTGGTCGATATGGGCCACGATACAGAAGTTGCGGATTCGGGACTGGCGCATGGGGGAGAATCTAATCAGGGCGGACCGATGGACGGACGGACCGACGGACTGGTGGCTCGGAGCCGGGGCGGCGCCCCTTGCAGCGAGGCGTGCCAGCGGTCATTTGAGCTTTGGTTGATTGCAGTGCACTAGCCTCCCACCCATGATGCCCTATGAGCGATTGGAAGCCTGGCGGCTATGCCACCAGCTTGCCTTGGCGGTGTATCAGATCACCAAGTCCTGGCCCAAGTTTGAGCTCTATGGCCTGATAACGCAGGCTCGACGTGCGGCCTTTTCGGCCCCCGTGACCATGGCTGAGGGATCGGCCAAACGAGGGAAGCGGGAGTTCCGGAGGTTCCTCGATATCGCCAACGGCTCGTTGGCGGAGCTGGCGTACATCCTGCGGCTGGCCCACGATCCTGGGTATCTGGACTCGAAGGAGTGGCTGCGTGCGGAGGAGGTTCGAGTCCGGGCGGCCCAACTGACCTGGAGGCTTTACCAGTCGATGGGACCCTAGTGCCGAGGGCCATACAGCCGCCTTGTCCCAACTGGCCCGCGGGTCCGCGGGTCCGCCAGTCCGCCAGTCCGTCGGTCCGTCGGTCCGTCAGGCGGTCAGGCCGTCCAGTTCCTCGAGCCTGCTCATGGCCCGCCGCAGATGCGGGACCACGATGCTTCCGCCCACGATCAGGGCGACGGAAAACGCTTCCAGGAATTCTTCCCGGGTGGCGCCTTCCTCGTGGCAGCGCTGCAGGTGATAGGTGATGCAGTCGTCGCACCGGAGCACCATGCTGGCGACCAGGCCGAGCATTTCCTTGGTCTTGGCGCCCAGGGCGCCCGGCTCGTAGGCCCGGTGATCCAGCGCGAAGAACCGGTTGATCGTGAGGTTGCCCGCGCCCAGGATCACATCGTTCATCCGGGCGCGGAACGCGTTCCAGTCCTTGAGGGTCTCGGTCATGGGGCGGGAAGATAATGCCGGTCAGCGGTGACCGGTCAACGGGGGACGGGCCGCGGCATTCCGGGCCCGTTCCCCGCCGGCCGGCGGCAGACGCAGCCGGGCCTCAGGCGCCTTCCACGATCTTCTTGTAGCTCTCCGGCTTCCACTGCGGCCTGGCCGGGCTGCCGGCAACCTCCTGCCCCAGGTAGAAGAGCAGCCGGAGCAGGCGGGCCTCTTTCTCGGCGTCGAGCTTCTGCGGCTCGTCCGAGGGTTTGTGGTAGTCCTCGTGCAGCCCGCTGGTGAAGAACAGGATCGGAACCCCCTTCTTCGCGAAATTATAGTGGTCCGAGCGGAAGTAGAGGTTCTCCTCCGGCCACATGTCGTCCACCGCGGTCATGCCCAGCTCGGGATGCTGCGTGGCCACACTGGTGAGGGTCGTGCCGAGGTCGGAGTGCTGCATTCCGATCGCGACGACCGTGTCCTTCCAGTTGTGGCCGATCATGTCGATGTTGAGGTCGGCCACGATGCTCTCGATCGGCACGGCGGGATGGTCGGCGAACCAGGCGCTGCCCCAGAGCCCATGTTCCTCGCCGCTCACGGTCAGGAACAGCACCGACCGGCGGGGCCGGGCGCCGGGCCGGCTGAACGCCTCGGCCAGTTCGATGACACCGACGGTGCCGGAGCCGTCATCGTCGGCGCCGTTGTTGATGCTGTCCGGCTTGCCGCTGGTAATGCCGATGTGATCCATATGCGCGGAGAAGACCACGTACTCGTTCTTCAGGACCGGGTCGGTGCCTTCGAGTATTCCCACCGTGTTCGGTACCATCGTGACGCCGACCACTTCCTGCCGGATGGCCAGGTCCCCCTCCCAGTCCGGAACCGGCTGGATCACCGTCGCGGGCGCCGCCCGCATGCGGGTGAACTGCTCGATCGCGTCGGGGACCAGCGCGGTGACCGCGCTCTCCCGGATTTCCACGACCAGCGGCCCGCCGGCCTTGACCTCGCCGAACGCGACCTTGGGCCGGGCCTGGTCGGCCAGCTGGGCGTTGAAGGCGGCGGAGTCGCGGTTGGAAACCACCACGAGGAGCTTCGCCCCGGAGGCAAACACGCGGCCCAGCACGCTGTTGGCCCAGGCCGGGATGGGCCGGGAGAAATCGAGCGGCCACACGACGATGCGATCCTTGAGCAGATCGGCCGGGAGGGAATCCGGGTCGATTACCCCGCCGATCAGCGTGAGGCCGCCGGTAATCGGTGCCGCGGGCGCGTTGCCGAAGAGCACGACGGCATCCCGGCTGAAGGAGACGGGCACCTCGATCTCCGGGCTCCGGAACAGCGCCGCGGAGTTGGCCACGTCGATCCGGTAGGTGGTGAGCGGGTAGCGCTGGATATAGCTGCCGCTGTCACCGCCCGGCCTGAGGCCGAATCGCTTGAACTCGTCGGCCACGTAGTGCGCGGTCAGTTCCAGGCCCCGGCTGGGCGTCTGTCGGCCCATCATGGAATCATCCGCGATCACGTTGATCCGCCGGGCCACGTCCGCTTCGGTGATCGTGCCGGCGGCATTCCGCAGGGCGGGGGAAGTCTGCGCCGCGAGCGGGGCGGCGAGGAGAAGGAGACACAACGGAAGTCGGCGCATGGGGTCGGGTCTGAAGGGACAGGGGGCAGAATCGAGTGTGTCGGCACAACTACGGGAAGGATCGCGAGACGTTTCAAGAACGGACCGGGGGTGGGCCTGACGCCCACCCCCGGTCGCAACCGGCGGAACTGTCCGCCCGCCGGTGCCGGTGAGGCCCGGCCCGGGCGGCCACGCGCTATTGTCCTTCAACGATCTCCTTGTAACTCTGCGGATTCCACTTCGGACGATCGGGCGCGTTGGCGATCTCCTGCCCGAGGTAGAAGAGCAGCCTCAGGATCCGGGCTTCCTTCTCACCGTTGATCTTGTCGGGCGAATCGGTCACCCGGTGGTAGTCGGCGTGCACGCCGTTGAAGAAGAACAGGATCGGCACGCCGCGCCGGGCAAAATTGAAGTGGTCCGATCGGCGGTAGAAGTTCTCCTCGGGCCAGCGGTCGTCGATCGCGGTCATGTGGAGCTCGGGGTGAGCCGCATTGACCCGGTTCAGCGTTTCCCCGAGGTCCGAGTGTTCCTTGCCGATTGCCACGATGGTATCGGCCCAGTTCCGGCCGATCATGTCCATGTTGAGATCGGCGACCATGCTCGTGATCGGTACCGTGGGATGGCTTGCGAAATAGCTGCTCCCCCAGAGCCCTTTTTCCTCCCCGCTCACCCCCAGGAACAGGATCGACCGGCGGGGCCGGACGCCCGGACGGCTGAATGCTTCCGCCAGTTCCATGAGTCCAACGGTGCCGGATCCGTCGTCATCGGCTCCGTTGTTGATGCTGTCCGGCGTGAGGCCGGACCGCACGCCGATGTGATCCATGTGGGCCGAGTAGACCACGTATTCGTTGCGGAGCCGGGGATCGGCCCCGGGAAGAATCCCGATCACATTGGGAGCGGTCTGCCGGTCGACGATCTCGCGCTTGATGTCCACCATGACCCGCAGTCCAGGTACCGCCCTGGACGTGAAGCTCGAAGCGCCGCGGAGGGCGGCGAGGTCGATTCCGTACCGGGACAGCGTCGGGGCCGCGGCCCCGTCCAGCAGTTCCAGTATGGGCAGGCCGCCCCGCGGCTCCGACCCCACGCTCATGCGGACCGCCTCCTGGCGCCCCACGTCGGCCGCAAAGGCCGCCGAGTCCCGATTGGAGAGGATCACCACGGCCACGGGCCCGGCGGCCGAGAGGACGCTCAGCATCCGCCGCGCATCCCGGCTGGAGGCTCCGGGCGAACGATCCAGCGCGATCATCGCCACCTTGCCCGCCAGCGCGCCTGCCGGAAGCGCCTGGGCATCCAGCGGGCCGGCCAGAACGACCGCCTCGCCGCCGATCTCCTCCTCCGGTACCGCGCCGTACCAGTACCTGGCGAGCCGGTCCAGACCAACATGCCGGTGCTCTCCCTGCGCCATGAACCCGATGTGGGATGCCACCGGGTCGAGTTTCCAGCGGATGATCGGATACCGCTGGAAGAAGGTGCCGTCCTCACCGCCCGGCTTCAGCCCGAATCGCCGGAACTCGTCCGCCACATACTGGGCGGTAAGGTCGAGACCGCGGCTGGGCGTGTCCCGCCCCAGCATGGAGTCATCGGCGATGATGTGAATCCGGCGTTTGACGTCGGCTTCGGTGATGGTGGCGGTGGCCCGTTCCAGGGCCGGGTTGCGACCCGGGGCCGGGGCCTGCGCCGCCAGCGGTGCCGCGAGGATGAGCAGAACGGCCGTGGTACGAAGCATGGAGCCTCTCGCTGAATCGGAAGGAACCGTGGGGAGATGCGAATGTAATCAGGAAAACCGCCCGGCGTACCAGTGTACGACCGGGCGGAGAGGGAGTTTCATTTGGGGAAGTCGAGAGGTCGAGGAGTCGAGAGGTCGAGAAGACCCTCCCCACCCCCCGTCCTCTCGACTCCACGA
>JBFXBG010000046.1:0-23982 GCA_050183505.1 Gemmatimonadales bacterium
TCAGCCGAGGGCTCGGGCGGCCACGGCCGGGTGAGAAGGTGAGCGAGTGAGGGCAGGTGGGGAGAGGACGGACTGTCACACCCCTCCCTTACCGTCCTCGTGCGCTCCGGGCCCGGCTGGCCCGGCCATCGAACCCGTCCTGGAGGATCTCATGAAGCGGCTGCTCCTCGCGGCCGGTGTCTTCGTCTTCGCCGGCTGCGGCGGGGACGGGGCCGGCCCAAACCCCACCGTCAATGTCGCCGGGACCTGGGATCTCAGCATCTCCAGCCTTTCCGGCGCAGGCATCTCCTGTACGCTTACCGGCATGGTCGTGGTGATCACCCAGGCGGGCACCACCTTCAGCGGCAGCTACAACGGCGGCACCATGCAGTGCTACGGGCCGGGCGGCTCGACCGGCGGGCCCATCGGCAGCGGGACGGTGGTCAACGGGAAGCTCTCGGGTTCGGAGGTTCAGTTCGACCTCGACACCCAGGACATCCACCAGACCGGCTCGATCGGCGGCAACTCGATGAGCGGCACCACCACGTGGCGGCTCGACCTGGGCGCGCCCACGGGCGTGATCGTCCTGAGCGGAAACTGGTCGGCGGCAAGGAGATGAGGTGGCAGGGCGCGTTCCGGACAGCGGAGTCAACTCAACCATCGGAGACACCACATGAGAATCCCGCCGTCAATCGGCCTCCTCGGCACCGGGCTCCTCGCCGGGTGCGTATACACCAACGCAGCCGTCATGAATCCGACGGCGCAGTTCGCGCCGATTTGCGAGAACGGCGTGACGCTGTACTCGACGCCGGACAAGGTCGGCAAGGAGTACGTCGAGGTGGCCATGCTCAATTCATCCGGATCCTCGAGCTGGACCACGGAGGAGGGCATGGTCCACTCCATGCGCAGGAAGGCGGCCGAGCTTGGCGCCACCGGAATCATCCTGAACGATCTCAAGGACCCGAGCTCGGGTGCGAAGGTCGCCGCGGCCATCTTCGGCGTCTCGGCAGAACGGAAGGGACGATCGATCGCGATCTACGTCGCGGCCGACAGCGGTCGCGTCGCCGAGGTCTGCGACGGGACGCGGAATCGCAGCGACGCCGGTGAGCCGGCGGCGGAGGAGGGTGACCGGCGGCGGTAAGCGGTCCGGGGGGCAAGGGGCGCCGCTGCAGGCAACACAACCGGCCGGGCAGGACCGTTCAGCCGGCGTGAAGAAGGCCTCGACCGCTGAACCGGGGCCGCTGGTTGTCGGCCGCCCGGCACCACGGCAGTGGCTTCCTACTCCGGTTCCGGCTTCGGGGCCTCCGGCACCTCATCGCCGTCTTTCGGGTCCATTCGTTCGAGCCTCAGGTAGAACCCCAGGCCCGGCTCCGCCGCCCGCGGCGGGGGCGGCAGTGGATCTACGCCCGGCTCAGGCTTCCACCCCGGCACCCATCCGAAATCGTCGATCAGGTAATCGATGAAACGCTGCCGGGTACGAATCGCCTCGAGCAGGAGAATCTCACGATTCCTCCCCCTGCCCCAGTACCGGCGGGCGGCGGCGTGGGCGCCGGGCCAGTCCACGACACCCAGAGAGCGCACATGATGATAGAGCCCGTGCGCAATCTCACGCGCCGGCCGCTTGACGGGCAGGTGGATGGAGTCTCCCTGCTCCCCGGCCGCCGTCACCGCACCGACGGCGGCGATGGCCGGCCCCGGCTGCCCCTCTCCCAGCCACTTCCGGAAGATCCGCGCACGGGCCGACAGGGGACGCGTCATATCCAGGTTCATCCACCCGGCCGCCGCCGCGGCAAACAGGAAGGGACCCGCCCCAACGGCGAACTCACCGAGCCGCATGACGGCGGCGAAGGTGGCCGGTGCCGACAGGTGCGGATCACGCTTCACCAGCGCACGATCAGCCTTCAATTCACGCAGCTCGGCCTCAAACCCCTCATCGTCCGCGAGGACTTCCAGGACCAGGGGCGCCAACGGCGCAAGGAGCGGCAGGATAATGCTGTCGAGCGGGGCAGACGCCAGGTCGAGGGAGATCTCCTCATCCTCCAGCGCCGGGGTCGGATTGCGTTTGGGTCGGCGAGGCATAAGCGGAATCCAGGTGATGCCGGGACGGGACGGCCCGGGACGGTGCAGGTTACGTGGAGCCAACCAGCGGGCCGTCAGGCCGTCTGACCGTCTGACCTGAACGCCTCCATCGCGAAATACTCCGCCAGCCCCAGCCGGTCCAGTTCCGCCGCTGTCCCCTGGTTCCGCGCCTCCACCCGCTGCCAGAACTCGCGCTCGTCCGGGCCCGGGAAGGGTGCGGTATCCTTCTGCGACTGGTGCCGGAAGATGGCCTGGATCTTGAGCTTCAGTTCCTCCTGGCTCATGGGCACGAGCCAGGTGGCCTCGGTCACCGGCCATTCCTGCCACGCGCCACGGTAGAGCCACACCTCGGGCGCCGGGTTTCCCGCCGACACGTATTCCGCGAGCGCCTGATCCACCGCCTCCTTGCACATGCGGTGGGTGCCGTGCGGATCGGAGAGGTCGCCCGCCACGAAGGCGAGCTCGGGCTTCACTTCCTCAAGCAGCGCGCGCACGATCTTCACGTCCTCCGGCCCGATGGGATCCTTGCGTACCCGGCCGGTCCGGTAGAACGGCAGGTTGAGGAACCGCGCCGCGGCCTCGTCGAGCCCGAGTGTGCGGATCCCCGCCACGGCCTCCGATTCCCGGATCACCCGCTTGATCTCCTGCACCTCCGGAATGTCGACGTCCCCCGGCCGCTTCCCGGTCAGGGCCCGGTCCACTTTCTCCTCCAGCGCCGCGGCCGCCTCGGGGGCGATATGGCGTTCGGAGGCCAGGCGCCCGAGGAATTCGAGATGCCGCCGCACGTCATGATCGAATACCGCCAGGCTGCCGCTGGTGAGATACGCCACGGTGATCCGGTTGTCGTTCTCCACCAGTTTCCGCAGCGTGCCGCCCATGGAGATGACGTCGTCGTCCGGATGGGGCGAGAAGCAGATGACCCGCTTTCCCCGCGGCAGCTTCGATTTGCCCCGGATCTTCGCCCCCAGAGCGTTGAACACCTCGCCGTTCAGCACGCCGGCGGCGCCGTACTGCGCCACCAGGCTCGACAGCCGGTGCTCGGCGTAGTGCCGCTGGGTGAGCTTGAGGATGGCGGTGTTGGTCTCGCGGGAGAGCCAGACCACCGCGCGGAGCGCCAGCGCCGGCGTCCACTCGACCGAGCCCAGGAGCCACGGCGTCGCGATCCGGGTGAGCGCCTCGGCCGCCGCGGCGTCGAGATAGAACGTGGTCCGGGGGTGATCCTGCAGAAACGTCGCCGCCACCTCGTGATCCACCTCGCCCTCGACCGCGCGGCGGATGATCTCTGCCTTGTGCTCGCCGGTGGCGATGAGCACGATCTCCCGGGCCTCGAGGATCGTCCCGACGCCCATGGTGACGGCCTCCCGCGGAACGTTCTCCTCCCCGAAGAAGTCGGCCGCGGCGTCCTTCCGGGTCACCAGATCGAGGGTGATGAGCCGGGTGCGGCTGTCGGCCCCGCTGCCGGGCTCGTTAAACCCGATGTGGCCGGTGCGCCCGATGCCGAGCAGCTGGAGGTCGATCCCGCCCGCGTCGCGGATCAGCGTCTCGTAACGCCGGCATTCCTCGTCGACCTGCGCGCGGGGCACATCACCCAGGGGGATATGGACGTTCTCCCGCCGGATATCGAGCTGGGAGAACAGGTTCTCCCACATGAACCGGTGATAGGAATGGACGCTCCCCGGATCCATCGGGTAGTACTCGTCCAGATTGAATGTCACCACGTCGGCGAAGCTCAGCCCGTCCTGCCGGTGCATCCGGATGAGTTCACGATAGACCCCGATCGGCGTGGAGCCGGTGGCGAGGCCCAGCACGGGCCGCTTCCCCGCCCCGCGCCGTTCCCGGATCACCTCGGCGATGCGCCGGGCGACCACGTGAGCCAGGTCCTCGTGGCTGTCGAAGATGACGGTGGGGATGTGTTCGACGGGCATGGGGGAAAGATAGGGGGGCGGCCAAGGCCGGGTGAAAAGGTGATAGAGTGAGGGCAGGTGGGGAGAGGACGGCCGGGGCGGCCGGGGCGGCCGTTGGCCGCGTGAGAAGGTGATCAAGTGAGGGGAAGTGGGGAGAGGACGGCCGGGGCGGCCGTTGGCCGGGTGAAGAAGTGAGCAAGTGAGGGCAGGTGGGGAGAGGACGGCCGGGGCGGCCGTTGGCCGGGTGAAGAAGTGAGCAAGTGTGGGCAGGTGGGGAGTGGACGGCCGGGGCGGCCATGGCCGCGTGACAAGGTGAGCAAGTAGGGCAGGTGGGGAGAGGATGGCCGGGGCGGCCACCTCAGTCCTCAGTCCTCGTTTCCCCCTCGCTCCAGCGAGAAGACTGGCCGAGCTTCAGCCGAGGGCACCCTCACCCCCCGCCCCCTCTCCACTGCGTGGAGAGGGGGGGATCACCGAACCTCATGCCCGGGTGCATCCCTCGCTTCAGCGAGAAGACTGGCCGAGCCTCGGCTTCAGCCGAGGGCTCGGGCGGCCGTTGGCCGGGTGATAAGGTGCGCAAGTGAGGGCATGTGGGGAGAGGACGGCCGGGGCGGCCACCTCAGTCCTCAGTCCTCGTTTCCCCCTCGCTTCAGCGAGCAGACTGGCCGAGCCTCGGCTTCAGCCGAGGGCTCGGGCGGCCTCCCCGTCCTACAATCCCACCCCCAGCGCCCGGGCCAGCTCTTCCCGCCAGTTGCGGCTTACCTTGAGCCGCCGGCCGTTCTGGAGAATGGCGATGTATTCCCCATGGAAATACGGCTGCAGCTCGGTGATCCGGTCGATGTTGACCACCGCGGACCGGTGGATCCGGACGAAGCGAGCGGGATCGAGCTTCTCCAGTACCCTGGTGAGGGTGTTCCGTACCTCGAACGTCTCCCGGCCCACGTGCAGCCGGACGTGATCCCGCGCGGCCTCGATCCAGTCGATGCTGTCGGCCGGCACGAAGGTGGTACCGTTCTCCGTCCTGACCGGCAGGCGGGTCACGCCGCGTGCGGAGGCGGCGATGTTTGCCAGCCTCCCTGAAAGCGCGGTGCGGACCTGCCGGCCCAGGGCACCGTCCCGCAGCTCGGCGGTCCGGGTCCGCACCCGCTCGAGCATCTCGGCGAACCGCTCGTCGTCATAGGGCTTCACCAGGTAGTCCAGCGCGTGGACGCCGAAGGCCTGGATGGCATAACGGTCGTAGGCGGTGACGAAGACGACGGCCGGCACCGCATCCACCCCGCACTCCTCCAGCAGGTCCAGACCGCTCAGGCCCGGCATCTGCACGTCGAGAAACATGACGTCCGCCGCCAGCTCGCCGATCTGCTCCAGTGCCGCATCGGCCGAGGCGAACTCGCCCACGATCGTCACGTCGGGCTCGCGTTCGAGCCGGAGCCGGATGCCTTCCCGCGCCAGCGCCTCGTCGTCGACGATGATGACCCGGATGGCCGTCCCGGCCGGCTTGCCGGTCATGTGGCCGGGCCGCCCGGGGCCGGGCGGGTCTCGGTGTGATACGGCAGGCTGATCGCCGCGAGGGTACCGCCTTCCCGCGCCGGGGCGATGGTGAGCCGGCCCTCGTCACGATACAGCTCCTGCAGCCGGGCGCGGGTGTTGCTGAGCCCCACGCCCTGCGAGAGGTGAGAGCCGTCGGCCGGCAGGCCGGCACCGTTGTCCCACACCTCGAGCCGCAACATGCCGTCTTCCCGCCGGGCCGCAACCCGGATGCGGCCGTCCCGGACACGGGACTGGAGACCGTGAACCACGGCGTTCTCGACCAGCGGCTGCAGAATCAGGTGGGGCACCAGCGCGGCGGCCGCGTCTCCGGCGACATCAAATTCGATCTGGAGCCGGTCGCCGAAACGCATCTTTTCCAGCTCCAGATACCCCTGCGCAAAGGCGATTTCCTCCTGCAAGGGCAGCTCCTGGGTTCCGGCGGTGTGGAGGGTCGCCCGCAGGAGATCGGCCAGCCGGCGGATCGCGCGGATGGCCTCGGGGCCGGCACCCTTGAGCACCATCACCGAAATGCTGTTGAGCGCATTGAACAGGAAATGCGGGTGCAGCTGCATCTGGAGGGCGTCGAGCCGCGCGGCCGAAAGCTGGGCCTCGAGCCGCGAGGCGCGGATCGCGCTGCGGGTGGCCTCCCGCTCCCGGGCCTGCGCCCGCCGGTACTGCTGCAGGATGAGAATCGCGCCGGCCGCGGCAGTGTAGGTGGCCAGGTCGCCGACGCCGTGGCGCCGCAGGTTGACGGCGATCGTCCGGGCCAACCCGCCCGACTCCCCCGCATGCATCAGCGTGAGGGTCGAGGCATACACGACAGCATGAGCCAGCACCGCCACGACTCCCGCTCCCAGGTGCGCCGGCACCGAGGTGCCCCGTTCCCCCGGGCGGAAGTCGAATCGGGCGACCATCAGCACTACGGCCGGCATGAGGGGCACCCACGACCAGTAGAACGGGAGCATGGTGGAGACCCAGCCGGCGTAGCCGCCGGGGCCGCCGAAGCGGATCTGGGCATACCCGGCCATGAGCAGGGCGAACAGCGTCCAGGCTGCCACCACACCGGCCCACCAGCGAGCGCTGGTGAATGCATGCAGCCACCAGCGTTCGTCCCGCGGGTCCGCGGACGGCTTCACGATCCAGGATTCCGGGTCGGGCATACCTTAACAATAGCGTTCGAGAAGGGTGTGCGCCCTCCGCCCCCTACGGCCCAAGCAACGCCCGGCCGTCCACATCGCCGGGAAACGCGATCCCGGCCAACCGCGCCAGCGTGGGTGCCACGTCGACCGATCGTACCCGCTCGCTCGAGCTCCCGGCGGTGATCCCGGCGCCGAAGAACAGCAAAGGAACCCGGCGGTCGTAGTCGTATGGCGAGCCGTGCACGGCGAGGGCGAAATCCGGGATCGCCCCTTCGATCAGCCGTGCCATGACACCGTACTGTGCCAGGGTGGTCCCATCCGACGCCCGCAGGGGAAACCACGGGATCCGGTCGGGCCGGTAGGAGTTCCGGAACCGGGCGATGAACGGGTCCGTGGCCGTGGTGTCTTCCAGCTCGTCGCGGGTCATGGCGTCCGCCACGAAGTCGAACGATTCGGCTATCGCCGCAACGCGCCGGGCCAGCGCCGAGTCGTACCGGACCGGCGGCGGAGCGAGCGCGCGGACGGCAACGAAGAGCCGGTCCATTTCAGGCTGGGTGACCCGCCGGCCGGGAACGCCGATCTCCGCGGCGAACTCGGGAGCGGTGGCGACGCCGTGGTCGCCGGTCACCGCGAGGACATACTGGTCCGGTCCCACCGTACGATCGAGAAACGCCAGAAACTCCCCGATCTCACGATCCAGCCGGAGCAGGGCGTCCAGCTGCTCGAGGCTCCAGGGGCCGTAGTCGTGCCCGACATCGTCGAGCGACGAGAGGTTGATCCCCAGATAGTCCGTGACCCCGCGCCGGCCGAGCCGCTCGGCCCGGATCGCCTCACGGACCAGCGCCAGGATGAGTCCGTCGTGCCTTGGGCGGCCGCGGATCCACGCGAACAGCGAGCCGGGATCGGCCGGGTCCGCCACTTCCGCCCGGAACCGGTGAGGAAACGTGGTGTGGACGTGATCGCCTTCGTAGGGGGCGTCGTCCCGGCGGGCGAGCGGCACCGCCGCGGGCGGGACGCTGCTTTCCCACACCGTGTCTCCCGCGATACGCGCCGCGATCTCCTGGTCGAACTGGAGTACCCAGCCGGGATACTGGTCGCGGTAGTACGTGGATGTCACGAAGCGGCGTGCCGTCGGGGAGGACCAGTACGCTTCCCCCCGCGGATCCTTCGGAGCCAGGCCCATCCCCGAGCCGCTCCCCTGGCTGATGGCGATGGCCCGGGCGGCAGGGTCGGCCCGGAGGATCCAGTCTCCCAGACCGTCCGTGAGCCGGTCTCGCGGAGATATCCCGGTGAGCACCGGATATCCGATCACCTCGACCGATGAATCCGCCGTGCTCTCGGCCATCCGCAACCGACCGTTCTCCGCCTGGAGCCACGAGTTGTCCACGATGCCGTGATGCGCCGGAATCCGTCCGGTGCCCAGCGTCGCGTGGCCCTGCGAGGAGCTGGTGATCGCGTGGTCGTGTTCCGCGTTGGTGAACCGGTAGCCCTCATCCAGCAGGCGGCGGAAGCCATGCTGGAACGCCGGGCCATAGTGATCCAGAAGATCGGCCCTGAACTGGTCGACGACCAGCAGGACCACGAGACGCGGCCGCTCCGGAGCCCGGGCCGCACCGCAGCCCAGGGCGAGAGAACCGGCCAGGAAGAGGACGGGGCCGAGGATACCGGGCCGCCGGCGGATCCCGTGTCTAGTGGCGGGCATAGATCGAAGTCTTTCCGTCGTGATCGAACGCCACGACATCGAAATGCACGGGTTCGGTGCCGGGATAGTCCATGCCGGGGGCTCCCGCCGGCATCCCGGGGACCGCCAGGCCGGCAATCGCCGGGCGCTCGCGCAGCATACGCTGGATATCCTCCAGGGGCACGTGCCCGGCAATGACGTAGTCCCCGACCAGGGCCACGTGGCAGCCCATCAGGGAGCTGGGGACCGAGTGCCTGGTGAACTCGGCGGCCAGGTCGTCGGGAATCCGGACCTCCAGCGTGAATCCCGCGTCGGTCAGTTGCTTCCCCCAACGCAGACAGCACTCGCACTGGGCGCCCTTGTACATGACCACGTGCGTACTCTCGGGCAAACCACCCTCCCACCCCGCCACCACGGCGACGGCCAGCACGGCCACCCCGAGGATCGAGGCGGTCCAGCGCAACAGACGGGCAGACATCGGCAGGCCTCCTTCCGGCATCGTGCCGGGTGTCGGACCATCCGGTCCGGCCCAGGGGAACACCCGGCCTTACGCGTCATCATGGAGACGCAGGAGCATGAAGGGAAACCGCCTCGCGACGGAACGGCCTCCGTGGGCGACGAGACGGCCGGGGCGGGCTCCGGGCGAGCGGCGGCGCCGCGGACGAAAACCGGTCGCGCCTATGCGTGGCTTCGCCGGGCCGAAGAGCCGTTTCGTCGCAATCCCGTTTTGCACGGTCTGCTGGTTCCCTACTCTGCCTCCCGGTCAACCACTTCCCGTTCCGAAGGAGGCCGAGGATGGTTCGAGACAGGTGCCGGCGGGCCGCGGCGGTGCTGGGCGCGCTGCTGGCCGGGCTTGCGGCCACCGCGCCACGCGCGCACGCGCAGGCGGGGGAGGCACCCGGCGGTGCCATGGTCGCGTGCCGTGAGGTGGTCGGCGCGGCTGCGCAGGCAGGCGGTCAGGTCTGCCGCGCGGCGGGCGCGATCGAAATCGACGGGATCCGCGATGATGTCGAGTGGCGCGGCGCGGCCAGGATCGACCTGCCGTTCGAGGTCTACCCCGGCAACAACACGACGGCCCCGGTCGCGACCGCCTGCTACGTGGCGTTCGACGCGCGCCATCTGCTTCTGGCCTGCGACGCCGAGGACCCCGATCCGGCCGGCATCCGCGCGTTCTACGCACCGCGGGACGAGATCGACGGCCAGGATCGCATCGGGTTCGTGCTCGATCCGTTCAACGACGCGCGGCGCGCCTTCGAGTTCGTCGTGACGCCGCTGGGCGTGCAGGCGGACGGCGTCTTCGAGCAGCAGCAGGGCTCGGTGGACGCCTCCTGGGACGCGATCTGGCGCTCGGCCGGCCGCATCACCCCGAACGGCTACAGCATAGAGATTGCGATTCCCTTCAAGTCGCTCCGCTTCCCCGCTTCCGGAGAGCCTCAGACCTGGGGGTTCTACGTCTGGCGGAGGCGTCCGCGGTCCGACAATCTCGAGACCCGGTCGGTCGCTTTCGATCGTGGCAACAGCTGCCTGCTCTGCCAGGCGGGGCGCCTCACGGGCTTCCGGAACATCAGGCAGGGCCGGAACGTGCAGCTCACGCCGACCCTCACCAGTTCACGGACCGACAGCCGGAGCTCCCCCAGGTCCGGTTCAATCAAGAGCGGGACGGTGGGCATCGAGGCCGGGGCGGACGCGCAATGGAGCCCCTCGCCCAACCTGTCGGTGGCTGTGACGGCCAATCCGGACTTTTCCCAGGTCGAGGCGGACGTCGCCCAGCTGGATGTAAACAACCGCTTTACTCTCTTCTTCCCGGAAAAGCGTCCGTTCTTCCTGGAAGGAGCCGAGTTCTACAACACGCCGTTCCAGGCGGTATTTACCCGGACCATCGCGAATCCGCTGTTCGGCGCGCGACTGAGCGGGAAGTGGGGCGGGACGGCGGCGGGGGCCATCGTCGCCGGAGACCGGGTGAACAATCTCCTGCTGCCGGCGAATCAAGGCTCCTCGGTGGCCTCCGTCGATTCGAGCGTGGTCTCCACGATCGCCCGGGTCAGGCAGGACATCGGCGCCTCCTCGACTCTTGGCCTGCTCTACACCGGACGCGAGGGCGCGGGCTATCACAACCGGATGCTCGGCGTGGACGCCTTCATCCGGCCCGCGCCGCCCGTGGCAGTCCGATTCCAGGCGGTCCGCTCCCATACCGACTACGCCGACGCCTTCGCCGCCGCGCTGGGTCAGCCCGCGGGCGGCTTCTCCGGCACCGGGGTGCTGGGACAGGTGAACTACGAGTCGCGGACCTGGCGCGGGGAGGCGTTCGGGCGGACCGTCGATCCCGGCTTCCGCGCGGACGCGGGCTTCGAGGAACAGGTGGATGTGCGGGAAGTGAACCTCTACATCCAGCGGCAGTTCTGGGGCGGCGGTGGATGGTTGGAGCGCCTCAACCTGACGGCCGGGCACTGGACCCAGTGGCGGACCGACGGGCTTCGGACGGAACAGGTCTTCTGGGGGAACGTGCTGTACCAGGGGCCCGGGCTGCTGCGGGTGTTTCTCGACTACCAGCGCCGCCGGGACTACTTCCAGGGAGTGGTCTACCCGCTCGATCGGTACCGGGCCGAGGTGGGAATCGCGCCGAGCGGAGGCGTGAGCCTGTCGCTGGAGGGTCGCACCGGTGACGCGATCGATTTCGCCAACGCCCGCGCGGGGCGTCAGACGCGGCTGGCGGCGGCGGTCCGTCTCCGGGTCGGCCGCCACGCGGATCTCGATCTGCGGCACGCGTACGAACGCCTGACGAGCGTGGGAGCGCCGGTCGTGTCCGCCAACCTCGCCCAGGTGCGCGCGGTCTACAACATGAGCGCCAGGACCTTCGTCCGGGCGATCCTGCAATACCGTTTCACGGACCGCAATCCGGCGGCCTATTCCACCCCGGTCGATGACCGCGAGCAGAACCTGTTCTCGCAGTTGCTGTTTTCCTATGAGGCCAATCCGCAGACCCTGCTCTTCGTCGGCTATTCCGAGGGGCGGGATGGCCTGACCGCGACGGACGGGGCGGTGGTGCCGCTCACGCTGGCGTCACGCACATTCTTCGTGAAGGCCAGCTACGCCTGGCGGCCGTAGGCCAGTGAGAAGGTGATCGAGTGAGGGCAGGTGGGGAGAGGACGGCCGGGGCGGCCGGTGGCCGAGGCGATGAGGTGATAAGGTGAGGGCAGGTGGGGAGAGGACGGCCGGGGCGGCCACCTCAGTCCTCAGTCCTCAGTCCTCAGTCCTCGTTTTCCCCTCGCTTCAGCGAGCAGACTGGCCGGGGCTAACCCTCCGTCTCGCAACGCATTCCCCGTCTACAGCGCCAGCTTCGCGGCACGCGTGATGTCGCATTTGGGGCCCCCCGCGTCGCGTTCGGGGCCTTGGCGCGACCGGTACCGTTCTCTATTGATAGACAAGCTCCGGCCCGAGCGGCCGCGCCGTGGCCGGATCCATCGTCAGGCACCGGGAGGTCTCCATGCTGCGACGCATCCTGTTGCTCACAGGACTCGCCGGGTCGTTGTCGTCCCTGTCGGCCCAGCAGGTCCACGTCTACGACGCCAGGCCGCCCGCCCTGGGCACCACCACCATCTTCTCGGTCACCAAGTCCGACCTGAACCAGCCGGTGCTGGTGATCCCCGTGATCAGCCAGGACACGCCGTTCGATCCGGTCAACAACCAGCTCGCCCCCGCCCTGCTGGCCAACCTGCAGAACAATTTCCAGCAGACCAGCGACTTCTGGCTGGAGAACTCCTACGGCCGGGTCTCGTTCCAGGCGACCGTGCTGGACCGGTTCTACCAGATGCCGCGCGGGCTGGATTTCTATTTCAATCCGGCCTACGTGACCCCGGAGCTCAAGGGCACCGATATCGGCGCCGAGCCGGTGGCCGTGCCGGCGGGGAACGTGCGCCTCATTCTGCATATCTCGGACGCGGACGAGACGGCGATTACGGTCACGTTTGCGGCCGCCGGCGGTCCCTACACCTACGCCCAGCTGCAGACGCTGATCGAGACGGCCATCGGTCCGGGCGGGAAGCTCACGCTCGGCAGTATCGCCGCGACCCACCGGCTGGATTTCACCGTCCCGACAACGCACACCCAGGCCGGGACCTTCGTGCATCTGGATTACGCCGCCAGCAACGCGGCCGTGCTCGACGCCCTGGGGCTCGACCGGCCCAACGAGGAGCTGGGGATCCCGCGGGTCACCGGCCGGGGCGCGCAGTTCCCGCTCACCACCCAGGCCGGCTGGAGCTTCACCCTGACGATCACCAACGATGCCGGCACCCCCGAAGCATTCACCTGGAATCCGCCGGCGGCGACCTACAACACGGCGGCCGATTTCGTCGCGAGCCAGGGAACCGCGGTGGCGGGGGCTACGATCACGGCCGCGGGCGGCGAACTCCGGATCACGCTCGCCCCCACCATCCCCGGGGCCATTGTCCAGGCGGACTTCAGCGGTACGGCGGCCCTGCTCGACGGCCTGGGGCTCGATGAATCCACCGAAGCCGACGGGGTCATCAACTACTCTTCCCGCAACACGGTGAAGGGAGACCGCAGCCTGATCATGGGCCAGGCGGTCGCGGCCTACATGCTGAACGAACTCACCCGCCCACCCGATCCCGCGCCGGCGGTGGATCCGATTCCGAACATGGCCATCACCGCGGCCAACAAAGCGGCGATCGACGCCCTGATGGCCGCCAACATCGACATCTACCGGGCCATCGTGGTCGTGTTCACCGACGCGCCCAACAAGCGGGCCGGCGGCGCCGGCGGGTACGTCAACGCCGGGATCGACAACGGCGGCTTCCTCTATGAATACCAGACCTTCGCCAGCGGGCAGATCGCGTTCGATTTCAGCGACGCCATGACGATCGCCCACGAGACCGGGCACAACATCGGCTTCCCCGACCTCTACAACAACAGCGACGGCTCCTACGACCCGGCCCTGCTGTTCCCCAACAACTGGGACGTCATGCACGCCCAGACCCGCTTCCCCCACACCGGCGTGTGGGACAAGGAACTCGATGCGGGCTGGCTCACCGCCAACGGCGCCGCCATTCAGGGTGTGGACGTTCCCGCGGCGCTGGGCGCGACCAACACCGGGAACTTCGTGCTGACGCCGCTGGAATTCGGCACCGCCCAGTACGACGCGCTGCTGGCGGCGGTCCCCGGCCGGACCATCGTCAAGGCCATCCGCCTCCCGCTCGGGCTCGGCATGGCCGCCAACGACCATTTCCTGTTCATCAGCAACCGGCAGCGCGGCGCCACCTTCAGCCAGCTGCTGCCCCAGAAGGCGGGCGCCCCGGCGGTCGGCGGCGTGTACGTGACCGACGGGATCAGCCGGTCGAGCTTCGACTTCTTCAAACCGACCACCCGTAACTTCGTCCATCCGCTCTCGGATCTCCCCCCGCTGGCCACGGGAGACGCCGTACCGATCCTGGACAACGCGCCCAATCCGGACCTGAACCTGCTCGCCTCCTATCCCGCCTACGACGGGATCACCCTGAACATCGTCGGCCAGGTGGCCGGGCCGGCCCCCTTCAACGACCGGCCCAGCTACCTGGTGGATATCACCCGGGAGCAGAAGGACTTCCTCGACCTCCGGATCACCCCCTGGGGCGCTCCGCCCTACGAGAGCCCGGATATCTGGATCGAACACGGCAACGAGCCGCTCTCGGCGGTGCCGCTGCCCGGCAACGGCGAAGCCGCCCGCTGGTCGCCCGACTACGATCCGGCGGCCAACGGCGGCGTGCCGCTCAACTATATCCGGGTGAAGGTGAGCAACACCGGAACGGTGGACGCGACCGGTGTGCAGGTCCGGGTCAAGGTGAACACGCCCGGCGGCATGGGTGACGACGGCACCTGGGTCACGATGCCGCTCTCCGACCTGAAGGACATTCCCGCCGGCGGATCGGCCATCTTCGACATCCCCTGGACGCCGCGGGTCAACCGCCACACCTGCGTCCAGGCCGAGGTGTACCGGTGGAACAGCGCCCTGGGAGACCTCGATCCCTGGAACAACCGGACCCAGGAGAACGTCAACGACTTCTTCCCCACCGCTTCGAGCCCGTGGGAGACCATGCCGGTGGAGTTCGAGGTCGCCAGCAACCTGCTCCGCCCGGTCGATGTCACGATCGAGCCCGAAGGGCTGCCGCGGGGCTACATCCTCGACCTCGACCGGTGGTACTTCACCATCCCGGCCCGTTCAAAGATCCTGGTCACCGGCACCCTGCGGATGGACGAGACCATCATCCCGCCCCTGAGCCCGCGGGATCCGCAGCGGCGCAAGGGCGACATCTTCCATCTGGCCGCGTATCTGGTCGGCGGCGACTGGCGGATCTTCGCCGGGGGCATCACGCTGCGGGTGTTTCCTTCGGTCCGCACCACGGTGTCGGTGGACGTGACCGTGGATGCCGGCGGTAACATCGTCGTCACCGGCACGACCAACCCGCCGGCGCCCGGTCAGCACGTCGAAGTGGTGATCCGCTACCCGTCGGGCCGCTATCAGTGGGTGCCGGCCACGACCGACGCCAACGGCAACATCTCGGTCACGGTGCCGCCGCTCGAGCCGGGCAATGTGCGGGTGTCGGTCGATCTGCCGCCGGGCGGCCCGTTCGCGCCGACGGCCACCGGGCCCACGATGGTGGATACCCGGCATCCCACACCGGGCGCGCCGGGTCGAGCGGGCCGGCATCAGGTCGACCTCTACCTCGGCGGGCTCTGGATGGACGATACGCTCGCCATGAAGAGCGGCTTCGAGACCGGCTTCCGCTACGGCTACAACCTGCGGCCGCGGTTCATGCTCGAGCTGGAAACCGGCCTCGCCTTCACTGGACGCCCGTCGGCCGACGGGCTGCTGGGCCGGGTGCAGGCCAACCTGCGGGTGCATCCGCTCGCCGCCACCTCGCCGGTGCGGCCCTTCGTGCTCATCGGCGCGGGGTTCGCCTGGTTCAAGGCCATCGGGATCCCGGACGACAGCCCGCTCCTCACCTGGGGGATCGGCGCCGACTTCGACTGGTCATCCCGCATCGGATTCCGGCTCGACGCGCGGGACGTGATCTTCACTGATCTCTTCAGGACCGGGAGCACGCACAATATCGAGATCAACTGGGGGCCGACATTCAGGTTCTGAGGGAGGGGGCATGCTGAGGCCCGCGTGGTCCGCCACTGGGCTGCTCGGCGCGGCGGTCGTTCTCGCCGCGCCGGCGCGGGCGCAAGTCCCACCCGAGGATGAACCGCACGTCCGGCCGGGCTCCCCCGCGCCGGCCTTTGCCCTGCCCGATCGCGAAGGCCGGCGCTGGAGGCTCTGGCAGGCACGCGGGGAAGGCGTCGTAGTCCTCGTCTTCGTCCGAGAGCCGGATCTGAGCCAGGACCTGACCGCCCGCCTCCGCGAATGGGACCGGCAGGCCCGAAGCGAGGGCGGGCGGCTCATTGTCATCATACAGACCCGTCGCAAGAGTGAGACTCCGCCCCCGGCGGCCGGCCTGCCGTCCATGGTGCTGCTCGATCGGGACGGCACGCTGTTCCAATGGTACGACGCCGACACCGGCCCCCCCCGCGCCTGGGTGCTGGACCGCCGGCTGGTGGTGCGGGCGGGCGTGGTGCTTGCGGGCGACGGAGGCGGCCGGGCGGCCGGGTGGCCGGGTGAGAAGGTGAGCGAGTGAGGGCAGGTGGGGAGAGGGCGGCCGGGGCGGCCACCTCAGTCCTCAGTCCTCAGTCCTCGTTTCCCCCTCGCTTCAGCGAGAAGACTGGCCGAGCCTCGGCTTTAGCCGAGGGCTCGGGCCAAGACGACGGCCGGGTGAAAAGGTGATCAAGTGAGGGCAAGTGAGGAGAGGACGGCCGAGGTGGCCACCTCAGTCCTCAGTCCTCAGTCCTCGTTTCCCCCTCGCTTCAGCGAGCAGACTGGCCGAGCCTCGGCTTCAGCCGAGGGCACCCTCACCCCCCGCCCCCTCTCCACTGCGTGGAGAGGGGGACCACCAAACCTCATGTCCGGATGCATCCCTCGCTTCAGCGAGAAGACTGGCCGAGCCTCGGCTTCAGCCGAGGGCTCGGGCGGCCAAGGCCGCGTGAAAAGGTGGGCAAGTGAGGGCAGGTGGGGAGAGGACGCCAAGACGGCCACCTCAGTCCTCAGTCATCAGTCCTCGTGTCCCCCTCGCTTCAGCGAGCAGACGGCCGGGGCGGCCAGGACAGAAGAATTCCACGGAGCCCTGAGATGACCGGGCTCCGTGGAATCATTCCATCTCTGGCGGGAGAGACCGTCCGTCCTTCCGCCTTTCCGTCCTACCGCCCTAGTTCGGCAGCAGCACGGTGTCGATCACGTGAATCACGCCGTTCGACGCCATGATGTCGGCCTTCACCACCTTGGCGTTGTTGATCATCACGGTGCCGTCGTGGGTGGTGATCTTGACGCTCTTGCCGCCCACGGTCCTGGCGTAGTTCATCGTCACGACCTTCGAAGCCGGGACGTCACCCGAGACCACATGGTAGAGCAGGATCTGGGTCAGCTTCTCCTTGTCCTTGAGCAGCGCCTCGATCGTGCCGGCCGGGAGCTTGGCGAACGCCTCATCGGTCGGGGCGAACACGGTGAACGGGCCCTCGCCCTGCAGAGTCTCGACCAGGCCGGCAGCCTTCAGCGCGGTCGCCAGGGTGGTGAAGTTCCCCGCCGCCACGGCGGTTTCGACGATGTTCTGCGGCGCCTGGGCCTGCGCGGCACCGGCGGTCACCAGGGCGAACGCCCCGGCCAGTGCGAGAGTGCGAATGGAACGCATCGGTCCTCCAAGATGTGTGATTTCTACAAACCCCAGTGAGGGGCGCAGTTCGTTGTACAAGGTTCTACCCCGGAACCCGGGATAGTTCCAGCGGCCGGGGCGGCCGTTGGCCGGGTGAGAAGGTGGGCCAGTGAGGGCAGGTGGGGAGAGGACGGCCAGGGCGGCCGTTGGCCGGGTGAGAAGGTGAGCAAGTGGGGGCACGTGGGGAGAGGACGGCCGGGGCGGCCGTTGGCCGGGTGAGAAGGTGGGCAAGTGAGGGCAGGTGGGGAGAGGACGGCCGAGGTGGCCACCTCAGTCCTCAGTCCTCAGTCCTCGTGTCCCCCTCGCTTCAGCGAGAAGACTGGCCGAGCCTCGGCTTCAGCCGAGGGCACCCTCACCCCCCGCCCCCTCTCCACTGCGTGGAGAGGGGGACCACCAAACCTCATGTCCGGATGCATCCCTCGCTTCAGCGAGAAGACTGGCCGAGCCTCGGCTTCAGCCGAGGGCTCGGGCGGCCAAGGCCGCGTGAAAAGGTGAGCAAGTGAGGGCAAGTGGGGAGAGGACGGCCGGACGGCCAAGACGGCCACCTCAGTCCTAAGTCCTCAGTCCTCAGTCCTCAGTCCTCAGTCCTCAGTCCTCAGTCCTCAGTCCTCAGCCCTCCGCCTACTCCACCTCCGGACTCAACATCCGATACAGCACCGGCGTCACCACCCGCGCCAGCAGGGTCGAACTCACCAGCCCGCCGATGATCACCCACGCGAGCGGCGCGTAGAGCCCCTGCCCTTCCAGCGCCAGCGGCAGCAGCCCGCCGATGGCGGTCATGCTGGTGAGCACGATCGGCAGGAACCGGACTTCGCCCGCCCGCCGGATGGCATCGTCCATCGGCATGCCCTGCTGGCGCAGCTGATTGGTGAAATCCACCAGCAGGATCGAGGTCTTGATCTCGATGCCGATCAGGGCCACGAAGCCGATGGTCGCGGTGAAGGAGAGGGTGTGCCCGCTCAGGAGCAGGGCCAGGATTCCGCCCATCGTACCGAGCGGAATGACCGACGCCACGATGAGCATGCTCCGGAAGGTGCGGAACTCGAGCACCAGGATCCCCAGGATCATGAACGTGGCGACCACGATGGCCGACCCCACACCCCCGAAGCTCTCGCTCCTGCTCTCGACTTCTCCGGCCACCTCGAGCCGGTAACCGGGCGGCAGATCCATGCCCTCCAGGCCCGCCAGCGCCGCCCGGGTCACCCGGTCGGTGTTGAAGCCGGTCCTGACGTAGCTGGTGACGGTCACGGCGCGCTCCCGGTCGTACCGCTGAATCTCGGGCACGCCGGTCTCGAACCGCACGCTGGCGATCTGCCGGAGCGGCGTCATGGCCCCGCTCCCGGCGGCGACGTAGACCCGGTCCAGCGTCCGCGGATCGGCCGGACCGGAGGCGAGCCGCACGACGACATCGCGCGCATCTCCCGAGGCCTCCCGCAGCACCCCGGCGGGCACGCCTTCCAGGCTCATCCGCAGGGTGCGGTCCACCTCGATGGTCGGTATGCCCAGCAGGCCGGCCTTGCCCCGGTCGATGTCGACCCGGAGATCGGTCCGCCGGAGCCGGAGCGGGTTGTTGACGTACTGGGTCCCGCTGGTCTGCTCCAGCACCTGCTCCACCCCGGCCGCCAGCGCCCGCAGGGTGTCCAGGTCCGGCCCGCGGAGCCGGAGTGCGATAGGCGCGTCGATCGGGGGACCGTTCTCGAATTCCCGAAGCTCCAGCCTCGCCGCCGGATACCCTTCCAGTTCCGCCCGCATGCTGTCCAGCATGGCGGGTGTCCGGTGCTGGTCGTACCGGTCGATCACCACGAAGAGCTGGCCCACCCGGGGATCGTCCTTCCGGGCAAAGACGTTGTAGTACACCCGCGGATTGTCGTGGCCCACCGAGGTGAACACGCCCTTCACCACCGGATACCGCCGGACGACCGATTCCGCGTAGCGCGCCGCCGCCTCGGTGGCGTCGATCCCGGCGCCCTGCGGCGCCGTGATGCTCACGTAGAACTGCGGGGTCTCGGCCCTGGGAAAGAGCGAGAATCCGACCACCGGCACCAGCGCCAGGCTGGCCAGGACCAGCGCGCCGGAAATGGCCAGCGTCGCCTTGCGGTGCTTGAGCGCCAGGTCCAGCACCGGGGCGTAGGTGGCGTGAATCGCCTTCTGGAACGCCTGCAGGACCCGGCTGCCGCCGGCCTCCTCTTCCCGCGGCAGCACCATGCTGGCAAGCCAGGGAATGATCGTGAGCGAGACCAGCAGCGACGCCAGCACGGTATAGATCACCGCCACCGGCAGCGAGCGGATGTAGTCACCCGCGCCGCCCGGCAGCATGAGGAGCGGCACGAAGGCGAAGACCAGCGTCGCCGTGGCGCCCACCACCGCGATCGCAATCTGCTTCGTGGCCAGCATCGCCGATTCCAGCCGGCTGTGCCCCTCCCGCAGGAACCGGGTGATGTTCTCCACCACCACGATCGAATCGTCCACCAGGAGCCCCAGGGCGATCACCCCGCCCACGATCGACAGCTGGTTGATGGTGAACCCGGTGAGCGAGAGCATGGCGACGCCCATCGCCAGCGACAGCGGAATGGAGACCATCACGATCCCCGCCGCGCGCAGGCCCAGCGGCAGCAGCGTGATCGCGACCAGCCCGATCGCGATGAGAAAATCGATCCGCAGCCGGTTCAACCGGGTCGCCACGTTCCTGGCCTGGTCGAACCCCCGCTGCATGACGATGCCCGGCGGCAGGACCGCTTCGAACTGATCCAGCACCTCCCAGATCCGGTCCCGCACCTGGCCGATCCGCTGACCGTCCTGCTGGGTGACGGTGACGAACATCGCCCGCTTGCCGTTGTACCGGGCGCGGTAGGTCGAGTCGGCATAGCCCCAGCTCACCTTCGCGACGTCGCCCACCCGGACCAGCTGGCCCCCGGCGCTCCGCAGCACGGTCTCCCGGATCTGATCCAGATTCTCGAAGCTGCCGCTGGAGCGCACGTTGAACCGGCGCGAGCCGGCCTCCACCGCCCCGGCGGGAAAGTCCGCGCTCTCGCCCTCGATGGCCTGCAGCACGAGCCCGGGCGGCAGATCCAGACGGGAGAGCCGTCCCAGATCCAGCACCACATCCACCTGCCGCTCGGGGGCGCCGAAGCGCTCCGCCTTGCGCACCCCCGGTACGGTGCCCAGCCGGTCGGTGAGCCGCTCCGCCAGCCGGTCCATCTCGGAATACGGCGCGGTCTCGCTCACCAGGGCGATCTGGGCGATGGCCACGTCCAGGGTCGTCGCCTTGGTGACGGTGAGCCGGACGAGATCGGCCGGAAGTTTCGGACGCACCACGTTGATCTGGCGCAGCACCTCGTCGTACTTCTTGTCCGGATCCTCGCTGGCCTCGAACTGTACCGTGATGGTGCTGACCCCGTCCACGGTGCGGCTCTTGATGTCCTTCACCTTGTCCAGCTCGTCGACCGACTCTTCGATGTCGCGCACCACCAGCCGCTCCATGTCGGCCGGACTGGCTCCGGGATAGACCGCCACGATGGTGAAAGTCGGGAAGTCGAGCGGAGGATCCTCACCCCGGGGAATCTCATTCCAGGCCGTGATCCCCAGAGCGATGAGCATGAGGAAGATGACCACTGTGAACTGCCGGTGGCGGATCGGGAACTCCAGCAGCCGGTTCATGGCAGCACCTCGACTCTCGAGCCGTCACGCAGGTACGCCGCCCCGTCGGTCACCACCGCCGACGCCCCGTCCAGGCCCCGGGCCACCGCGATCCGGTCCCCGGCCATGAATCCGATGACGACCTCCCGCCGTTCGACCGCCTTGCGATCGGGCGTGAGGGCATAGACCGTCCCCTGGGACCCGTCCGCTTCCAGCAGCGCTTCGACTGGGACCATCATCGCCCGGGTGGTGGCCCGGGTGTGGATCTCCACCGTCCCGATCAGGCCGGAGACGAGACCCCCGGCTCCCGGCAGGCGGATGTCGACCAGGTAGGTGCCGGTGCCGGCCTGCGCCGCCGCGCCGACTTCGCTCACCCGCCCTTCGAAGACCCGTCCGGGAACGGCCTCGAAGCGGACCTCCGCCTTGTCTCCCTCGCGCACCCGTACCACGTCCCGGTCGGCGAGCCCTACCCGGAGAACGCTGCCCCGGGAGTCGCTGGCCAGGACCAGCACCGACTCGCCGCTCGAGACCAGCTCTCCGGGCTCGCGCAGACGCCGGAGCACCACGCCGCCGGACGGGGCGACGATCCGGGCGTACTGCCGGTTGAACACGGCCGTGTTCAGATCCGCCCGGGCCACCTCGGCCGCGGCCTCGGCCCCCTGCAGCCGGGACAGCGAGACTACGCTGTCGGTGTAGAGCCGCCGGGCCCGGGCCAGCTCCCGGTCGGCATTGTCCGCGGCGGCGCGCGCGCGGCTTACCGCGGCGTCGATCTCGCCCTGCTCCAGCACGGCCAGGGCCTGGCCGGCGCGGACCCGCTCGCCGGGGTTCACGCCGATCCGGCCGATCACGCCGCCGATCTTGAAACCGAGCTGGAGTTCCTCCTTGGCGCCGAGGGTGCCGGTGCCGATGATCGGGAGATTCACTTCCTCCTGCACCACCGGCGCGACCCGCACCGGCTGCGGCGGGGTCTCTTCGGCCTTCTGTGCTTCGCTGCCGGCGCAGCCGGCCAGCAGGGCGACCAGCGGCAGGATCGGTATGAGACGGTTCATGGAGTCGCTCCCTTAGTTGATCTCGCGCAGCGCGGCCGCGCGTTCCAGGTCTACCAGACGGGCGGCATAGCGATACAGCGTCACCGAGCGATTCAGCCGGGCGGACGTGAGGGCCGTGCGGGCATCGATCAGCTCCACCTGCGGGGCGAGCCCCTCGTCATACCGCCGGCGGACCAGTTCATAGGCCCGGTCCGCCGCGCTCAGCCGGTCATCGGCCGTCACGATCGCGGCCCGGGCCACGGTCGCGGCATCCCACGCCCGCAGCACATCCAGCCGCACCTTCTGCCCGGCGTCCCGCCGCTCGGCCCGCAGCCGCTCGCCCTCGGCGCGGGCCGCGTCCAGCCGGGCGAGGTCGCCGCCGCCGTTGAACAGATTCCAGGAGACCACCACCGATCCGATGATGTAGTCGTTGTCTCTGGTGAAGCTGATGTTCCGGCCCTGATACCCCACGTCCAGCGCCACACTCACACTGGGCAGAAACGCCGACCGCGCGACCCGGGCCCCGGCATCGGCCGCCCCGGCACCCGCCTCGAGCGCGGCCAGCTCCTCGCGATGATCCAGGGCATAGGCGACGGCCGCATCCCGCTCCAGCGGGATCGGATGGATCAGCAGCGAATCCGCGATCTCCTCCAGCGGCGCATCCAGCGGGCGGCCCGCCAGCTGGTTGAGCGAACGGGTCGCGGCGGCCAGATCGTCCCGCGCCTCCATCAGCTGCTGCTCGGCTTCACTCCGGTCCGCCCGCGCGCGGAGCACCGCGTCCGGGGTCGCGCGGCCGGCTTCGAGCAGGCGTTCCGCCACCCGCTCACTCTCCTGCACCAGCCTGAGCGTCGATTCCCGGATCTCCACCGCACTCCGGGCCGAGGCGGCCGCCAGGTAGGCGGCCTGGACATCGGCCGCGAGGCGGCGGGCAAAGGCGTAGCGCTGAAATCGCTGCGCCTCGTAGCGATGCCCCGCCACCGACCGGTTGGCCCAGATCCCGAAGTTCACCAGCGGCTGGCTCAACCGGAGCCGCGAGTCGTGCTGCAGCGGCAGGGTGAGATCCAGATCGGTCGGGAAGCGGTTCGTCCCGGTGAGCTGGTTCAGCGCCTGATAGGCCGGATTCACGAAGTCGCCGATGTTGAGCGAACCGTTCTGCCGGCTGTAGCGGGACTCGAGCCCGAGCGAAGGCAGCATCAGCGCGCGCGCCTCACGCACGCCGGCGGCGGCCTTCTCCTCAGAAAGGCGGGCCGCGTCCATGAGCGAGTTGTTGCGCAGCGCCTCGGCAACCAGCGGCCCGAGCGGATCGGATTGCTGGCCCGCCAGCGGCGCCCAGACGAGCGGCAGCGCGACCAGCAGCGCCCGTCCGGTCCGGGAGAGTACGGAGTCTGGTAACATCGTCACACAGCCTAACGTTGTTAAGTGATATGTGAAAAAAAAGAGCCCGACACCCCGCCTAGTTCAGGAGTCCGCGGAACAGCACTTCACGCAGCCGGGTAGCGGTCTCTTCGGTGTCCCGGAAGGTGACCCACTGGTCGTGCTCCTTGGCGATTCTGATTGCCACGATCCCGTGCATCGAACCCCACAGCATCTGGGCGACTTCTTCGGCGTCCTGATACTCCGGCCGGAACCGGCCGCTCATGATCGCCTCGGCACAGGTATCACGCAGAAAGGCGTAGGCGTCTTCGGACGGATCTCCGCGCGTCACGTAGTGCTCCGGATCGTCCGGCATCGGCCGCTCGGTGACGAACATGAACCGGTACTGCATCGGATTCTCCAAGGCGAACTTCACATACGCCTCGCCGATCCGGTCGAGCCGCTCGATGGGATCCTCGATCCGGCCGATCCGCATGAACGCCTGGGCCAGGGACTTGAAGTCCGTCTGGCACAACTCCATGAGCAAGGCGTCCTTGTTCCGGAAATGGTGGTAGATGGCGGTCGGCGTGAACTCGATCCGCTCCGCCACCGCCCGCATGGTGGTCGCTTCAAACCCATGCGCCACAAATAGTTCCCTCGCCGCATCCAGAATCTTCTGGCGCGTCTCGGTGCGCTCACGTTCACGGCGTTCGGTGCTGCCCATGGTTCCTCCTAACGCGCATAAGATACTTAACGGCGTTAAGGAAGTCAAGGGAGTGACGCCGAAGCGAGGGGGAAACGAGGACTGAGGACTGAGGACGAGCCCTCGGCTGAAGCCGAGGCTCGGCCAGTCTTCTCGCT
>JBFXBG010000047.1:0-23869 GCA_050183505.1 Gemmatimonadales bacterium
GAATTGAACCGTGAGCCCGGGGACCGGGTTGCCGAAGCGGTCGGTGACCCGGACCGCGGGTGGCGTCGAGACCGGATATCCGGCAATGGCCCGTTGGCCGGCTCCGGCGAGGACCGCCAGGGTATCGGGCGGGCCTTCATGCGCATCAGCCGTCAGGGTGGCCATGACCCGTTTGGCCCCGTCGAGCGAGACCGCCCGGGCCTCGAGCGTCTGGTCGGACCAGGCAACCGTGCCCAGCCGCCACACGGCGGTGGCGATGCCGCTCTGGTCGGTCCGGACGGTCCGGGCGATGTCGCCGTTCCCGGCCGTGACCTCGAAGCTCACCACGTGGTCCGCCAGCGGATTGTTGAGGTCATCGGTGACCAGGACCCGGATCGGCTGCGACAGGTCCTCACCGACGGTGCCGGTCTGCTGATCCCCGGAAACCACCGACAGCAGGATGCCCCGGGATCCCAGCGAACCGGTGCTGTCCCCACCGCAGGAGGCCAGCCCGAGTCCGATGGTCATGACCAGTCCGAGGCGAACCATCCTCCGTCCGTCTGCGCCCATGCACTCGTTACCCGGGTTACAGGTGAGCCGCCACCCGGTCGTACATCTGACCGGGAATCCTCCAACGCATGTGCATGCCGTGGGCCGTTGACGGGCTGGAATCAACCCCGGGCCCGGGGCTGTGTGGGGCATCCGACATCGACTCGGAACACATGGACATATCAGATGTTACAGGTCTGCAATAGCACGACGGGGGCACGGCATTCCCTTGCACTGTGTGGGAAACCCGCAGCACTGTAGCGGGCCTGCTCCATTGCCCGTCCAGCCGTACCGGGCGTACCCCCGCGGACAGAGAAACCTGGCGGGCCGGCGACGTCCGCTCTGGCGCCGGTCCCTGGGTTCCGACATCTTGGGAATTCGGGTCTTGGGAGGCCTGAGCGGACACAGGTGTGAACCTTCTGGGAGCTCGCAAATGAACCGGCGGGACGCCTTACGTACCCTGGGAGCAGCGGCCGGGATCACCGGGCTCCTGACCCTGACGCCCCCGGAGGCTGATGGGCACGAAACCTCCCGGGCCCGGCGGCTGGCCGGCCCGCCGCCCGCACCCACCGGCCCTCTGGGCCCCTTCACTGCCCGGCAGAACGAAACCGTGCTGGCCGCAGCGGAGCACATTCTGCCCCGGACCGACACGCCGGGCGCGCGGGATGCCCGGGTGAACGAGTTCATCGCCGTCATTGTGGACGAGTGGTACGCCGAGGAGGACAAGACCCGGTTCCTGGCCGGCCTCGCCGACCTGGACGGCCGCACCCGGGCCCGATACCGGACCGACTTTCTCTCCGCTTCGGGCTCGCAGCAACTCACGATCCTGCAGGCGCTGGACGAGGAGACGTCCGCCCGCCGGCAGGCGGGCCAGAGCACCAGCGGCCTGTTCTGGCCCATGATGAAGTCGCTGACGCTCTATGGCTATTTCACCTCCCGGCTCGTCATGACCGACGTCCTGAAGACGCCGATCATACCGGGCCGGTTCGATGGATGCGTGACGGCGGACGGACGGTAGGATGGAAGGGCGGAAGGATTGAACGCGCCTTCCGCCTCCTCCGTCGTGGCGCCGACGGGTCCTCCTGGTAAAGTCCTGCCGTCCTTCTCCTCCTCTTCCACGGAGCCGGGTCTTGTCCCTTCAGCGCGACCACTACGACGCGATCGTCATCGGCTCCGGCATGACCGGCGGCTGGGCCGCGCGGGAGCTCACCGCCCGGGGGCTCGACACGATCGTCCTGGAGGCAGGGCGCCCAATCACGCCGCAGGCGGACTACGTGGAGCATGTCCAGCCCTGGGAAGTCCATTTCCGCGGTTACGGCGACCGCCGCAAGCTGGAGCGGGACCAGCCGGTTCAGCGTCGCTGCTATGCCTGTGATGAGTGGTCGTCGAAGTTCTTCGTGAACGACCGGGACAACCCCTACAGCGCCGACGAGGACAAGCCCTTCGACTGGATCCGGGGCCGGCAGGTGGGCGGCCGGTCGATCATGTGGGGGCGGCAGGTGTACCGCTGGAGCGACCTCGATTTTAGCGCCAACGCCCGCGAAGGCGTCGGGGTGGACTGGCCGATCCGCTACGCCGACATCGCCCCGTGGTACGATCACGTCGAGCGGTTCATCGGAATCAGCGGGCAGGCCGAAGGCCTGCCGCAGCTGCCCGACGGCCAGTTCCTCCCGCCGATGGAGATGAACTGCGCCGAGCGGGTCGTGCGCGACGCGATGGCACGGACGTGGGGCCGGGAACGCGTGCTGACGATCGGCCGCTGCGCCGTCCTGACGCGCAATCACATGGGCCGGGCCGCGTGTCACTACTGCGGCCCCTGCGAGCGCGGCTGTATCACGCTCTCGTATTTCAGTTCGGTGAACAGCACCCTGCCCGCCGCCCAGGCCACCGGGCGGCTGACGCTCCGACCCAACAGTGTGGTCGCCGGGCTGCTCTACGATCCGAAGACCGGTCGCGCCGGCGGGGTCCGCGTGATCGACGCGATCACCCAGGAGAACTTCGAGATCACCGGACGCATCGTGTTCCTGTGCGCCTCGGCGCTCGAATCCACCCGGATCCTGCTCAACTCCGCCGACGCCGGGTTCCCGCGCGGCCTCGGCGCCGAGAGCGGTGCCCTCGGCCGGTACATCATGGACCATATTTTCCTGGCCGGGGCCACCGGGGATATCCCGGGCCATGAACGTGAGCGCACCTACGGCAACCGCCCCAACGGCATCTACGTCCCCCGGTTCCGCAACGTGAGCGACCGCCATCCCGGCTTCCTGCGCGGATACGGCATGCAGGGCGGTGCCGGACGGGCGGGCTGGGGCCGGGGAAACGGCATGGGCGGGCTCGGCGCCGCGTTCAAGGAGGATCTGCTCCGCAACCTGGGGCCCTGGAACATGTGGCTCGGCGGATGGGGCGAATGCCTGCCGCGGGCGGAGAACCGGGTCGGCATCGACCCCGACCTGCGGGACGCCTGGGGTATCCCCGCCTTGCGGATCGACTGCGGCTGGGGACCGAACGAGCTGGCCATGGCGGAGGACATGCAGGTCACGGCCGCGGAAATCCTCGAGGCCTCGGGAGCCACCGGCGTCCGGACCTTCAACAGCCACTCCCGGCCGGGCCTGTGCATCCACGAGATGGGCGGCGCCCGCATGGGCCGGGATCCGGCCACCTCGGTCCTGAACGGGTGGAACCAGGTCTGGGACGTTCCCAACCTCTTCGTGACTGACGGCGCCTGCATGGCCTCTTCCGGTTGCCAGAACCCGTCAATCACCTACATGGCGCTCACGGCGAGAGCATGCGCCCACGCCGTGGAGTTGATGAAACGGAACGAACTCTGAGCGCCCTGCGCTGCCGGAACCGGGGGAGAATCCGAAGCATGACGACACGTCGCGATTTCGTTCGTACCGCCGGCACTGCCATCGCCGCTGCGGCCGTTCCGCACTGGAGCTGGCGTACCATGGCCCATGAGCGACTCGGCCGGATCGGGGTGCAGCTGTACACCGTCCGGGCGGCCATGGCGAAGGATTTTGAAGGCACCCTGGCAAAGGTGGCCGGCGTCGGATTCCAGGAGGTGGAGTTCGCCGGGTACTTCGGCCGCAGTCCGGCGGCGGTGCGGGAAGCGCTCCACCGGAACGGGCTCACGTCGCCTTCGACACACCTGCCGTTCGAGGGCCTGGCCGGAGACTGGGACCGCCTGCTGGAGGACTGCAAGACCATCGGGCACGATTACGCGCTGATCGCCTGGACGCCTCAGGAAGCGCGGCAGTCGCTGGATGACTGGAAACGGATCGCGGAACGGTTCAACCGGGCCGGCGAGGCCGCGCGGCGGATGGGCCTCACGTTCGCCTACCACAACCACGACTTCGAGTTCGAACCACTGCAGGGCCGGATTCCATTCGACCTGCTGCTCGAGTCGACCGACCCCGAACTGGTCAGGATCGAGATGGACCTGTACTGGATCACGTACGGCGGGGCCGATCCCCTGACCTACTTCACCCGTTACCCCGGCCGCTTCCCGCTGGTGCACGTCAAGGATCTGAAACGGGGGGCGGAACACCCGATGGTGGACGTGGGCGCCGGCGACATCGACTGGAAGGCCATCTTCCGGAAGCATGCGCAGGCGGGCATCCGGCACTATTTCGTGGAGCATGACGAGCCGGCGGACGCCTTTGGGTCGATCGCGGCGAGCTACCGGTATCTGAAGGGGTTGGAGTTCTAGGGTCGCGGAGTCGAGAGGTCGCGAAGTCGAGGAGTCGCAATGGCAATGACGAGACGGCAGATGCTGGCGGCATCAGCGGCGGCGGCGGGTATGGCGGCGCTGACCCCGTCGACCGCTCAGGCCGCCCGCGTGCCGGGCCGGCTCCGGCAGTCGGTCTGTCGCTGGCCCTACGGCCGGATCCCGCTCCCCGAGTTTGCCCGGGCGGTGAGTTCCATCGGCCTGGAGGCCATCGACCTGCTCCAGCCGGATGAATGGCGGGTCGTGGCCGACGCGGGGCTGGTCTGCTCCATGGGCTATCCGGCCGACCGGCCGGATTTCATCGCCACCGGATTCAACGATCCCGCCCATCACCCGATGCTGCTGGGCGAACTCGAACGGACCATTCCCCTGGCCGCCCGGGCGGGCGTGCCGAACGTGATCACGATGTTCGGGAACCGGCGCGGCCGGAGCGATGCCGACGGCGCCCGGCACTGTGTCGAGGGCCTGCGGAGGATCGCGCCGCTGGCGGAGGAGCAGGGCGTCACCGTATGTGTCGAACTGCTGAACAGCAAGGTGGATCATGCCGACTACATGGGTGACCACACCGCCTGGGGGGTCGAGGTGATGCAGGCCGTGGGCTCGCCCCGGGTAAAGCTGCTCTATGACATCTACCACATGCAGATCATGGAAGGGGACGTGATCCGCACCATCCGCGACAACTTCGCCTGGATCGGCCATTTCCATACCGGCGGCGTGCCCGGCCGGCACGAGCTGGACGGCACCCAGGAACTGAACTATCACGCCATCGCCGCGGTCATCGCCGACCTGGGCTTCACCGGCTACCTGGCCCACGAGTTCATGCCCACGGGAGATCCGATGGCGGCGCTCCGGCAGGGGGCGGAGGCCTGTACCGTGTAGGAATTGAGGGATTGGGGGATTGAGGGATTGACTGCCGGAGGCAAAGTCCCCTGGGAAGCGATCCCCCAATCTATCAATCCCTCAATCCCTCAATCCCCTTCCCTCTTACCTCTCACCCCGTACCTCTTACATTCCATCATCCCGCTCCCGGAGTCCCTCTGGTCCTGGATCCCATCGAACGTCTCCGCACTGCGCTGGCTGACCGCTATCTGATCGAGCGGGAGGTCGGCGCGGGCGGCATGGCCACGGTCTACCTCGCCATGGACCAGAAGCACGGCCGGCGGGTGGCCGTGAAGGTCCTGCGCCCGGACCTGGCCGCGACGCTCGGGCCGGAACGGTTCATCCGGGAAATCCGGATCGCCGCCCAGCTGCAGCATCCCCACATCCTGCCGCTGCTCGATTCGGGTGAGGCCGAGGGCTTCCTGTATTACGTCATGCCCTTCGTGGAGGGCGAATCCCTCCGCGACCGGCTCGACCGGGAGGGCGAACTCCCGGTCCATGACGCCGTGCGGCTCGTCACCGAGGTCGCCGACGCCCTGGCCTACGCCCATGAGCGGGGGGTCGTGCATCGGGACGTGAAGCCGGACAACGTCATGCTCTCGGGCCGCCACGCGCTGGTGACCGACTTCGGCGTGGCCAAGGCGGTGAGTGAGGCCACCGGCCGCCAGACCCTGACCACGGCCGGCGTCGCCCTCGGGACGCCGGCCTACATGGCACCGGAGCAGGCGGCCGCCGATCCCCACATCGACCACCGGGCCGACATCTACGCGCTGGGCGCCCTGAGCTACGAGCTGCTGAGCGGCCGGCCGCCGTTTACCGGCAACTCGCCCCAGCAGGTGCTGGCGGCGCACGTGACCGAGCCGGCCGAGCCGGTGAGCCGTTACCGGCCCGGGCTGCCGCCGCCGCTCGCTGAGGCGATCATGCGTTGCCTGGCCAAGCGCCCGGCCGACCGCTGGCAATCGGCGGCGGACCTGGTGAGCCGGCTCGAGAGCGTGACCACGCCGACCGGCGGGATGACCCCCACCGACACCGCCCCGGTCGACCCGATCTCACTCCGGACCGCCCACTGGCGCGGGCACCCGGTCCGCGTCGCCGGCCTCTTTGTTCTGGGCGGCGGGATCGTCCTGGCTCTGGTCTATCTGCTCATGCTGCAGTTGGGACTGCCGGACTGGGTCCCGTGGATCGCCGCCGGGCTGCTGGCCGTCGGGCTGCCCATCATGATCGCGACCGGCCTCGTGGAACGGCGCCGGGCGCGAGCCCGCGCCACCGGGATCTACATCTCGGCAGGAGAGCGGCCGCTCCAGCGGTTCTTCACCTGGCGGCGGGCCCTGCTCGGCGGCGCGGTCGCCTTCGCCACGCTGGGGGTCGGCACGCTGGGCTACACCGCCATGCGGCTCCTGGGAATCGGACCGGTCGGAACCCTGGTCGCCTCGGGCAAACTCAGCAGTCGGGACAAGGTGATTGTCGCCGACTTCCAGAATCGCACCAGTGACTCGACTCTCGCCGCGTCGGTGACCGAGGCGTTCCGGATCGATCTGTCGCAATCGCCGGTGGTCACGCTTATCGGCACCGCCGAAATGGCGAGCGGCCTGCAACGGATGGACCGGGACCCGACCCAGCCGGTGGATGCCGCCACAGCGCGGGAGCTCGCGCAGCGGGAAGGCGCCAAGGCCGTGGTGGTCGGAGAGGTGAGTCCGGTCGGAGCCGGGTACGTACTCTCGGCCCGGCTCATCTCACCCGCCGACGGCAGCGAACTCGTGGCGCTGCGGGAAACCGCGGAGGACAACAGCGGCATCCTGGCGGCGATCGACCGGCTCTCCGGCCGGCTGCGCGAGCGGATCGGGGAATCGCTCAAGACCATTCGCGCCGGGGAGCCCCTGGATCAGGTGACCACGTCGTCGTTGGAGGCCCTGCGGCTCTACTCCAACGGAGTGAAGGCCTCCGACGTCGCCGACTTCGACCGGTCCATCTCGCTCCTGCGACAGGCGATTACGCTCGACTCCGGTTTCGCCATGGCGTGGCGCAAGCTGGCGGTCGTCGTGGGGAACTCGCAGGGCTCCCTGGCGGATGAGGTGGAAGCCGCGACCCAGGCCTACCGCCACCGGGACCGGCTGCCGGAACTGGAACGATACCAGACGATCGCGTACTACTACTTCTCCGCGGATTACGACCCTGAGAAGGTCGTCTCGGCCTACCGCTCGATTCTCGCCATCGACCCGGATGAAACGACCGCGCTGAATAATATCTCGATCCTCCTCAACCGGGATCGTCGGTACGCCGAGGCGGAGAGCCTGGCCACCCGCGCCATCGCGACCGGCGGGGCAGCGCTTTCGTTCTACCAGAACACCATCGATGCCCAGCTGGCCCAGGGGAAGATCCAGGACGCACTCACGACGCTGGGCAAGCTGCGGGAAACCCTGCCCGGGAATCCGGTCGTCAACCTGATCGAGGGACTGATCCGGTCCAGCTACGGCTCGCTGGATACGGCCTGGGTCCTCATGGGCCGGACGGAAGATTGGCCTCCCGCCGCGCGCATGATTGTCAACGGCAACCTCGCCGCTATGGCCGCCGTTCAGGGACGGGTGAACGACGCGGAGCGCCTCTGGCGAACCAACGGTCGCCTGGCGGATTCCCGCGGCCTGCCGGGGGCCTCCCTGCAGACGGCCGCCGTCAGGGCCGCCACCGTAGCCCGGCTGCTCGGTTCGGGCGGCCAGGCCCGGGCGATTCTGGACAGCGCCCTGCAGACGCACCCCCTGGCCTCAATCCCGGCGATCGAACGGCCGTACAGCAGCCTGGCCTATGCCTGGGCGGTCGCGGGTGAGCCGGGCCGCGCCCGCCAACTGTTGTCCGAGCAGGAGGCCAGGGTCCCGGCCGGCGTCTACCGGCAGGACTTCGGCCGCCTTGCTGCGGCGGGCGAGGCGGCCCTGGCCGAGAAGAAAGCGTCCGAGGCCCTGCGGCAATTCCGCGCCTGGCGGGATGCGAGCGGATGCAGCAACTGCGGGTTCGACGGGATCGGCCGGGCATTCGAGATGGCGGGCCAGCCCGACTCGGCCCGCCAGGCGTATGAGCGGGAGTACCGCACCCCGGGATCCCTGCTTCGGATCCACGATGACTTCCTGAGTCAGGCCTCCGTCGCCCGCCGGCTGGGCGAACTGGCCGAGGCCGATGGCGACCGGCAGAAGGCCCTGGAGTACTACACCCATTTTCTCGACCTCTGGGACAAGGCCGATCCGGAACTGCAGCCGGCGGTCCGCGACGTGCGTGCCCGGGTAGCGGAACTCACGAGTGAAGTGAGAAGCGAGAAGTAGGAAGTAAGAAGTAAGAAGGGAGAAGGGAGAAGGGAGAAGGGCTGCCGGCCCGCACCCTGCAATTCCCTTGCCCCTCCTCCCCCCGACACGTAACTTCTCCATCCTTCCTTACAGCCTGAACGTCGAGCCATCCCATGCCTCAGTCCAGCCAGACCTACGACGTCTGCATCATCGGTTCCGGTGCGGGCGGCGGCATGGCCGCCTACGTCCTGACCCAGGGCGGCGCCGAGGTCGCCGTCCTGGAAGCGGGCCCGATGTGGTGGCCGGCCGAGAACTCGGCGATGTTCAAGTGGAATTACGACTCCCAGCGCCGGGGAGCCAACACCAAGACCCGGCCCTTCGGCGAATTCGACGCCTGCGTCGGGGGCTGGGTCTTCGTGGGGGAGCCCTACACCCACGCGCCCGGGAGCCGGTTCGACTGGTGGCGGGCGCGGATGCTCGGCGGCCGGACCAACCACTGGGGGCGGATTTCACTCCGGTTCGGCCCGCATGACTTCCGGCGCAGGAGTCTCGACGGCCTGGGCGAGGACTGGCCCATCGGCTACGACGACGTCAAGCCGTACTATGACAAGGTCGATCAGCTGATCGGCATCTTCGGCAGCCGGGAAAACCTCCCGAACGAGCCCGACGGGATCTTCCTGCCGCCGCCCAGGCCCCGCTGCTACGAGCTGCTGGTGAAGGACGCCTGCCGGAAACTGGACGTCACCTGCATCCCGTCCCGTCTGTCCATCATTACCAGGCCCCTCAACAACCGGCCGGCCTGCCACTACTGCGGCCAGTGCAACCGCGGGTGCGGGGCCAACGCCAACTTCTCCTCCCCCGGGGTGCTGCTGAAGCCGGCGCAGGACACCGGCAAACTCACCATCATTCCCAACGCCATGGCGCGAGAGATCGTGGTGGATGCCCAGGGCCGGGCGTCGGGCGTGAACTACATCGACAAGGCGACCGGCCAGGATACGCTGCTGCGGGCCCGGGTCGTGGTCCTTGCGGCAAGTGCCTGCGAATCGGCCCGGCTGCTGCTCAATTCCCGGTCGTCCCGCTTCCCCAACGGACTGTCCAATTCCAGCGGCATGGTGGGCAAGTATCTCACCGACACCACCGGCACGGACATGGCCGGATTCATCCCGCGCCTGGTCGACAACCTGCCGCACAATGAGGACGGCGTCGGCGGCATGCACCTCTACATGCCGTGGTGGCTGGACAACCGGAAGCTGGACTTCCCCCGGGGATATCACATCGAGGTCTGGGGCGGCCGCGGGATGCCGGGCTACGGCTTCATGGGGGGGATCCAGAATTTCCCCGGGGCGGACGGCGGCGGGTACGGGGCCGCGCTCAAGGACCAGTACCGGCGGAACTACGGCACCGTGATCGGCTTCTCCGGCCGGGGCGAACAGGTCATCAGCGACGACTGCTACTGCGAAATCGACCCGGAGAAGGTGGACCAGTGGGGCATTCCCGTCCTCCGGTTCCACTGGAAGTGGTCGCAGCACGAAATCCGCCAGGTGAAGCACATGCACGAGACCTTCGCGGCCCTGATCGACGCCATGGGCGGCACGCTGCTCTGGAACCGTCCGGGACCGGAAAACGACTACGGGATCGCTCCCGGGGGTCGCATCATCCATGAACTGGGCTGCGTCCGCATGGGCAGCAGCCCGAAGACCTCGGTGCTCAATCCGTGGTGCCAGTCGTGGGAGGTGAAGAACCTCTTCTGCACCGACGGCGGGCCGTTTGTGAGCCAGGCCGACAAGAATCCGACCTGGACCATCCTGGCCCTGTCCATGCGGGCGAGCGAACGGATCCTGGAACTCCGCAAACGCGGAGAGGTCTGACCCTCCACTGACTGACACGCCACGGAGTGCGGCAAATGACTGACATGAACCGTCGTGACGCCCTGCAGCTGCTGGCGGGCTCGAGCCTGGCCGTCGGCATGTCCTGGTGCGGCACCGATGTGGCCAAGGTCCAGCAGAAGGCCCAGGACGCCCGGCAGAAGGCGGCCGAGTCGGGCCAGCCCTACGCCCCTCAGTTCTTCAGCCCCCAGGAATGGCGCACCGTACGGGTCCTGGTCGACATGATCATCCCGGCCGACGATCGTTCGGGCAGCGCCACCGACGCCGGCGTGCCCGAGTTCATGGACTTCATCATGATCGAGTACCCGGAGAAACAGATCTGGATGCGCGGCGGCCTGGCCTGGCTCGATGCCGAGACCCGTCACCGCCACCAGGTCCTCTTCGCGGACGCCGCCGAAGCCCAGCGCAAAGGCCTGCTGGACGACATCGCCTGGCCCAAACGTGCCAGAGCCTCCCTGAGCCACGGCGTGGCCTTCTTCAACAGCTTCCGTGACCTCACCGCCAGTGGGTTCTTCTCCAGCAAGACAGGGGTGGAGGATCTGCGTTACATGGGCAATACGTTCGTCGCCGATTGGAAGGGCTGTCCGCCGGAGGTGCTGGCGAAGGTGGGCGTGACGTATGATTGAGGGATTGGTAGAATGAGGGATTGAGGGATTGAGGCGGTTTTCGCCCCGCACAGGTCTTCAATCCCTCACGGCCTCAATCCACCGCACGCTCAATCCATCGCGCCATCAATCCATCAATCCCCCAATCCCTCAATCCCATGTCTCTTGGCATCGGCTTCATCGGCTCCGGCTTCAACGCCCGCTTTCACATGCAGGCCTTCCAGGCCGTCCGTGACGCGGCGGTGCTCGGCGTCTGGAGTCCCAACGCCCGCCGGGCGGCGGATGCCGCGGCGTATGCCAGGAAGCTGGACGTGGGCCAGGCGAAGCCGTACCGGTCCATCGCCCAGATGGTGGCGGATCCGAAGATCCAGGCCATCTGGCTCTGCGGCCCCAACCAGGCCCGGATCGAGAATATCGAGGAACTGACCGACACCGTGCTGCGCGGCAAGGGTGAGCTCAAGGGCCTGGCCTGCGAGAAACCCCTGGCGCGCAATGTCCGGGAAGCCCGGGAAGTCCTCCGCCTGGTGAAGGCCGCGCGGCTGAAGCACGGGTATCTGGAGAACCAGGTCTTTTCGCCCCAGGTCGAGACCGGCCGGAACATCATCTGGGCCCGGGGGGCGAAGCTCACCGGCCGTCCGTTTCTCTCCCGGGCAGCCGAGGAGCACAGTGGCCCGCACATGCCCTGGTTCTGGCAGGGCAAGCTCCAGGGTGGCGGTGTGTTGAACGACATGATGTGCCACTCCGCCCTGGTCGTGCGCCACCTGCTGACGCAGCCCGGCAAACCCCTGTCCAGCGTGAAACCGGTCCGGATCACCGGCCACATCGCAAGCCTCAAGTGGAGCCGGCCGGAGTATGCCCGCCGGCTCAAGCGGACGATGGGCCCGACGGTGGACTACCGGCGCCACCCGGCCGAAGACTTCGCCAGCGTCGTGATCGAATTCCGTACCTCGGACGGCTACACCGTCATGGGCGAGGCCACGACGTCGTGGAGCTTCGTGGGCGCCGGGCTGCGGCTCTCGGCCGAACTCCTCGGACCGGAGTATTCCATGTCCTGGAATACGCTCGACAGCGGACTCAAGCTCTTCTTCAGCCGCGAGGTGATGGGGCGGACCGGCGAGGATCTGGTTGAGAAGCAGAATGCCGAGATGGGCCTCATGCCGGTCGTGGCCAACGAAGCCGCTGCCTACGGATATGAAGCGGAGGACCGCCACTTCGTCCGGGTGTTCCTGGGCAAGGAGAAGCCGGTTCTCACACTGGACGACGGACTGGAAGTGGTCAGGATCCTGATGACCGCCTACAAGAGCGCCGAGCAGCGGAAGACCCTGGCCTTCCCGCCACCCAACCTGGAGCGTTACGTCCCGCGCGTGGCACGCGGCACCTGGAAACCCTGAGGTCACTCCCCGGACGGGCGGAAGATGCCGGCATAGCCCGCCTCCGCCTGCTGCCGGGCGGATGGATCGCCGAAGATCTTCTCACCGTCGAACCGGCCGTTCTCGATGAAGATCTCGGAAATGCGGTACCCGCCGATGACGCTGCCGGCCACATGCACTCCGGGGACCGAGGTCTCGAGCGTCGCGGCGTTCAGCACCGGCCGGCCGGACGTCTCGTCGAACTCGATGCCGATGCGGTGGAAGAGATCGAAGTCGGGGTGGAAGCCGATGAGGGCGTAGACCCGGTCGGCGGGGATGCGCTCGGTGCCGCCGCCGGACCGGTCGATCGTCACCGCCTCCCGGGAAATCCCGCTGATCGTCGCGCCCAGCCGCGCCTGGATCTCGCCGGCCGCGATCCGGTTCTCGATATCCGGCCGAAGCCAGTACTTGACGCTCCCGGGAAACTCCGTCCCCCGGTAGACCAGGGTCACCCGCGCCCCCGCACGGAAGAGCTGCAGGGCGGCCTCGACCGCCGAATTCTTGCCGCCCACCACCACCACGTCCAGGCCCCAGGAACGGTGGGCCTCATCGAAGTAGTGGGACACATGGGGGAGATCCTCCCCGAGAACGCCGAGCCGGTTGGGATGGTCGAAGTAGCCGGTCGCGAGGACCAGGCGGTCGCAGGTCACGGTGACGGACCCGCGCCTGGTGGCGAGATCGCACACCACCCGGCCGTCCCGCCGCTCCGCGCCGGCAAGGCGGGTATAGGTCCGTACCTCGAGGCCCTCCGTCCGGGCGACGCCCCGGTAGTACTTGAGGCCTTCTTCCCGGGTTGCCTTGGCGCCGCTGCACACCAGCGGATGGCCGCCGATCTCCAGCCGTTCCGGCGTCGTGAAGAAGGTCATGCCGATGGGGTAGCGGTCGATCGAGTTGGCCAGGCAGCCGGCGTCGATCACGAGCGGCCTGAACCCGTACCGCCGGGCCGAGATGGCGCAGGCGAGGCCGATCGGGCCGGCACCCACGATGAGCGCGTCGAAATGTTCCGGTGTAGTCATGGTTCCTGAATCTAAGGGAGCGCAGCCCATGTCCAACGATCCCCACCCGCCCCGGGCCGCCACGGCCCTCCTGGCGGTCCTGGCCGTCCTGCTCACCGCCTTCCCTGCGGCCGCTCAGGTCCCCGCCGCCGTGGATTCGGCGCTCCATCGAATCTTCGCCAGCTCCGATTTCAGCTCGGAACGATTCGGCCCCGCCCGGTGGATCGAGAACGGCGCCGCCTACACCACCGTGGAGGCCTCGGACAGCGTGCGCGGCGCACGGGAGATCATTCGTTACGAGACCGCGTCGGGCCGGCGCACGGTCATGGTCGCCGCCGGCCGGCTCATCCCGCCGGGTGACTCGACCGCGCTTCGGATCGACGACTACACCTGGTCGGACGCCGGCCGCAAGCTGCTGGTCTTCACCAACTCGGAGCGGGTCTGGCGGACCAACACCCGGGGCGACTACTGGGTTCTGGACCGGCCGGCGGGCAGCCTCCGGAAGCTGGGCGGCCCGGACGCGGAGCCGTCGACCCTGATGTACGCCAAGTTCTCGCCCGACGGGACCCGGGTCGCGTACGTCCGCAAGGGTGATCTCTACGTCGAGCGGCTGAGCGACGGGCACATCGTCCGGCTGACCACCGGCGCGGACTCGCTGCACGTTAACGGCATGAGCGACTGGGTCTATGAGGAGGAGTTCGGACTGCGCGACGGCTTCCGCTGGTCTCCCGACGGCAGGCGGATCGCCTTCTGGCATTTCGACATGACCGGTGTCCGGACCTTCCTGCTCATCAACGACACCGACTCCCTCTATCCCTTCACGATCCCGATCCAGTACCCCAAGGCCGGCACCACCAACTCCGCCGTGACGGCGGGAGTGGTGAACGCCGACGGCGGGGAGATCACCTGGCTCGCCATCGACGGCGATCCCCGGGACGACTACCTGCCCTGGATGGAATGGGCCGGCGCGGAGGAGCTGGCGGTCCAGCGGATCAACCGGCGGCAGAACACCGACCGGGTCATGCTGGTCGACGCAGCCTCCGGCGCCGCCCGCACCGTTCTGACCGAGCGGGACAGCGCGTGGGTCGATCTGGTGGACGAGGTCACGTGGCTGGACGACGGGAAGGCCTTCCTCTGGCCCAGCGAGCGGGACGGCTGGCGTCACATCTACCGGGTGTCCCGCGACGGGCGGTCGGTGCGGCTGGTGACGCCGGGCGCGTTCGACGTCATCAGCGTGGCGGGAGTGGATCCCCGGGGCGGCTGGCTCTACTACCTGGCCTCGCCGGAGGACGCGACCCGCCGGTATCTCTACCGGACCCGGCTCGACGGCCGGGGCGGGCCCGAGCGGCTTTCGCCCGCGGGCCAGAGCGGGACCCACGGCTACGCCCTCTCGCCGGACAACCGGTGGGCCCTGCATGGCTACTCGACCTACGACACGCCTCCGGTCACCGAGCTGGTCCGGCTCCCTTCGCATGAGGTCGTCCGGCAGCTGGTGGAGAACCGGAAACTCAAGGAGGCGGTGGCGCCCCTGGTGGCGCGACCGGTGGAGTTCTTCCGCGTGACGCTGGAGGACGGCGCCGTGCTGGACGGCTGGATGATCCGGCCCCGGGACTTCGACTCGACCCGGACCTGGCCCGTCCTGATGTATGTCTATGGCGAACCGGCCGGGCAGACGGTGGTGGATCGCTGGAGCGGGAGCGGCGGGCTCTGGTACCGGATGCTGGCCGACCAGGGCTACGTGGTGGCCAGTGTGGACAACCGGGGCACCCCCGCGCCCCGGGGCCGGGCCTGGCGCAAGATCGTCTACGGCGAGATCGGCGTGCTCTCGGCCCAGGAGCAGGCCCAGGCGGTGCAGGCCCTGACCCGGAGCCGTCCCTGGCTGGACTCCGCCCGGGTCGCGATCTGGGGCTGGAGCGGCGGCGGGTCCAACACGCTGAACGCGATGTTCCGCTACCCCGACGTCTACCGTGTCGGCATGTCGGTGGCCCCGGTTCCCGATCAGCGGCTGTATGACACGATCTACCAGGAGCGGTACATGGGAACCCCGGAAGGCAATCCGGACGGATACCGGCGGGGGTCACCCATCAACTACGCGGAGAACCTCAAGGGCCGGCTGCTGCTGGTGCACGGGTCGGGAGACGACAACGTGCATTACCAGGGCTCCGAGCGTCTGCTCAACCGGCTGATCTCGCTGGGCAAGCCGGTCGACTTCATGGTCTATCCCAATCGCTCCCACTGCATCTGCGAGGGCCGGGGGACGACCCTGCATATCTACTCTCTGCTCACCCGCTACCTGCTCACCAACCTCCCGGCGGGCGGGCGATAACGCGGGCCGGGGCCCTACCGGGCCCCGCCCCCGAACTCCCAGGACGGCCTCCAGTTCCGGTCGGGAACCTGGCCGGTCAGGAGCAGCCGGACCAGTTCCACCGGGATCGGCCCTTCCCGCAGGACCGCGTCATGGAACTGCCGGTCGGTCATCCGGCCGGAATCGACCAGCTCGTGCCGGAGCGCACGGAACTGGATCCCGCCGATCATGTACGCCACCTGGTAGAGCGGCGAATAATCGCCGTTGAATGAGCGCCGGACTTCCGCCGTGGCATTGGCCCGCTCGTGTCCCACGCTGTCCACCAGGAAGTCGATCGCCCGCTGCGGACTCCAGTTCCCCAGATGGAAGTTGAGGGAGAAGATGATCCTGGCCGCCCGGTGCATCCGCCAGAACAGCATCCCCATCCGGTCTTCCGGCGAGCGGGGGAACCCGAGATCCCAGAAGACCGTCTCCCAGTAGAAGGCGTTCCCCTCGATGTAGAACGGGGTGTAGAACAGGCCCCGATGGGCATTGTACCGGGCATTCATGAAGCCCTGCAGATGATGCCCCGGAATCAACTCGTGGAACACCGTTGCCCGGGCGAAGTGACGGTTGTTGCCCCGCATGGTCATGAGCTTGTCGCCTTCGTCCATCTCTTCGGTGGGATAGGCCACCCGGATGACTTCCCCGCCCAGGAAGAAGGGGTTGGCCTTCTGGGCCTCGGCGGAGAGCATTTCCATCCGCCACACATCACCGGCCAGCGGCGGGACGGTCACCAGGTCGTGCTGCACCAGGAACGCCTCGGCTTCCCGCGCCAGATCGCGGACCAGGGCCGGCTGGGCGCCCGGCTCCACGTGGTCCGCCTTGGTCCGCTCCAGGGCGGCCCGCCAGTCGTCTCCCAGCCCCATGTCGCGCGCCGCCTTGAGCATCTCGGCCCGGCACCAGGCAAACTCGCGCAGCGCGATCCCGATCAGCTCCTCGGGCGTATAGTCGATCATCTCGTGCCGAAGATCTTCCAGCAGGGCGGGCCGGCCGATCGGCAGCCCGACGATCGGCTCCTCGTCGCCCGGACGGATACCGACCACCTTCTCCCGCAGCGCGGCGGCATAGGTGGCGAGGGCGGTATCGGCCCGCGTGTAGGGGGCCCGGACCCACCAGGTGAAAAGAGGATCGTAGCCGTCGTAGAACCGGAACCAGCTGCGGAGGGTCTGGCGCAGGTCACCGATCATGGCCGCCGAGCGGTAGGCCGCGATGCGGGTCGGCCGGATGGTGCGGGCGCCGCTGTCCCCCCGGGCCCCCGCCTCGACCGCCCGCCGCAGGGCATCGACCGAGTCGGCCAGGGCGGCCATGGTACGTGCCCGGGCCGCCGGGTCGGTGTCTTCCAGGCGCCGCCTCGCCTCCTGCAGGCCGGTAATCGTCTCCGCGAAGGAAAGCAGCCCGTGGTACTCCTGCATCCGTTGTGCCTCGCGGGAAAGCAGCCGCCGCTCGTACTCCAGCTGGTTGCGCAGCAGCAGCCAGTCGGCCCGGCCCTCGGGACCGATCCGGCTCAGGTCCAGCCGATCCAGCCGGTCCTGCCACGCGGCGTAGAAGTCGTCCAGGACCGCGCGCCGCTCCGCGGAGTAGCCTGCATCGTTGCGGCGAAGCAGGACGTCGCGATCGGCGTCAAACCGGGCGACGAGGTCACGCAGTTCGCTTCCCGGCGGGCTCACCAGCAGGGCGGGAAGATCCGGCACGTACCGGCCGGCCTCGCTCGGGGCGGCACCGGCCTGTGCCCCAGCCGGCCTCGCCGGTGCGGCGGCCAGGGCCGCTACCAGAAGCAGAAAAACAGGCCAGCGGGTTGGACGGGGATCGCGCATGAGAACCCCCTGGAGGGAGGATGTGCACTCGGGATTGCGACGGACCACCACGGCTCAGGATGCCTGGCGCCGTTCGAGGTAGCGGGTCTGCACTTCGGTGTGGAGTCCCATGCGTTCCAGTTCCGCGAGCACCGGTTCCGACAACCGCTCGTCCACCGGAATCTGAACGCCGGTCAGGTTCAGATTACCCTGGAGCACCAGCCGGCAGGCGATCGCCGCCGGTGTGCTGACCGTCCGGGCCATGGCGGAATCGTCACCCGCGGTGCCCTTCGACATGAGCGTCGCGGTGATCACCCGGCGCCGGCCGTCAGGCATGCGGACATGAACTTCATGCTGCAGCACGACGAGGTCCCGCTCACCGGGCGCATACTGCAGCCGTTCCTGCATCCGGAGCGCGATGGCGTCCAGCGGCGTTACCGCGCCGGCTGGTAGCGGCGCATCGCTGAACAGTCCCAGATACGCCAGGCGTTCGATGATGGGATGGTTCGGTGAGATGCCCAGCCGGCGCGCGGTCCGGACGGGCAGCGGTTCGCCGCCGTTCGGGATCTGCTTCTCCAGGACCTCCGCAAAGCTGGCGCCTGAGGCCGGCTGGAGGTCGATCAGGCCCAGCGTGTACAGCGCCTGCCAGCTCTCACACCAGCCGGCGTAGCGCAGGGTGCCCCGGTAGAAGTCCTCCAGCCCCTCGTCCAGCCCGTACAGGGGCAGATATCGCAGGCAGTCCCGGTTGGGAAAGGCGACCAGCGGGCCGACGCCCGGCACGTCCAGATGGCGGGGATTGTCGAACAGCGCCGGGAACACGCGCTCGACTACCCGGCCCTCCTCGATGTACCGGACGGCATTGCGCACCGCCATGATGACACCCCGGGGGCTCCAGGCAAACTTGTAGCCCCATGGGTTGTCGTTCGATTCCGGCGCCGGAAAGCCGCCGCAATAGGACAGCAGACCGGTGACTTCCCCGCCCTCCTCGCGGACCCGCCGGATCAGATGGACCGCCGTCATGTGGTCGATACCGGGATCCAGGCCGGTCTCGTTCAGCAACAGAACGCCCAGCTCCCGCGCCTGCGCATCGAGCGCCTGCATGCCGGCCGAGATGTATGACGTCGTGACCAGGGGGGTCCGGTACCGCAGGCAGGCCTCGGCGATGTGGACATGCTGGTCGGCCGGGAGCAGGCTGACGACCGCGTCGGCCCGTTCGACTTCCGGCAGGAGCTGGGATTCGTCCAGCGCGTTGAAGACCAGCGCCTCGCCCCGCGGTTTCCCCGTCAGGAGCTGCCGGGCCCGGTCGATGTTGAGCGTGGCCAGACGGACCCGGATATCAGGCTCGGTCAGCAGATCGTCCAGCAGCGGCTTGACGACCAGCCCGGCACCGAGCACGAGCACATGCTTCACGCGCCAGCCTTCCGCAGAGCGTCCTCGAGGTAACGGTAGCGTGGTGCGAGTTCGCCGGCATGTGCCACCACGGCATTGATGATGGAAGCGGGGAGGGTCAGATGTTCGAACTCCACCCCGAAGTCAGCCCGCGCGAGCGGGCCCAGAAAGGGATAGAGGGAATCCCCGAAATGCTCGGTGGCGTCACGCGGGAACTCCGCCGGGAGATTATCCACCGCCAGGATCACCGGCCCCCGGCCGGCCACGCCCGGAGGGGTGGCGCCGCTGTCGGGCTCGTAGACGAACACGGGATCGTCCGGCGTGGTGGAGCGGACCGTGGCCTCGATCGACCCGCCGATGTCGCACGTGATATCGGCGATGACCCGGAGCCGGGGCGGTTCGGCGCCGCTCCAGAGCCGTTTGAGATCATCGATGGTTACCAGCCTCGGCTCGGCCGGATCCCAGTAGATCCCGTGAATCAGGACGGTCAGATAGGGCAGATGCCGGGCAAAGTCCCGCCGTTGGTCCCGCCGAAAGACCACCTTGTAGGCCGCGCGCCGGGAGAGATTCGGATCGTTCGCCAGAGTGGGGAGGTCGTCGGGCGCCACCTCCACCGTGGGCAGCCGGTCGAAAATCTCCTGGGCGCCCTGCGAAACGTTCCCCCCTCCCGTAAAGCCGACGATCAGCGGATGGAGCTGCGGCATGACGCCGATCTCCCGGATCCGTCGGCCGACGACGGCGGTGAGGTAGTCGGCCGCGTCATCGACGCTGCGGTACTGGTGAGACGGTTTCACCGCGGCAAAGGCGCTCTCGAAGCCCTCGGCGGTCGTACGCTGGCCCAGGGCCCAGAGGGCGTCCACCATCCCGGCGTATCCGGCGTGCCGGCCGAAGAAGATGAGTCGCCGACCGTTCCGGTCGGTAATCGTCTCGTAGTCGATCAGGGTACACTTGAGGTCCAGAATCCGCCGCAGGAGCGGCATGTTGTAGTCCTGGCCCTTGATGACGTGCGAGAAGAACAGGTAGGGTTTGCCCGCAAGCAGCCGGTCCAGCGGAACTTCCTTGACGCCGAGGATGACCCGGCAGTCGGTCAGGCCATCGTCCACGACCGCCCCGGCGGCCCGGTACTCTTCATCCGGGAAGATTCGGAGCGGCGAGGGTTCGAGCTTGACGGAAAGTCCGCGATCGCGGACCAGTTCGTTCACGTGGGTCGGGGTGAGCGGGGCCCGCCGTTCCCACCGGTTCTTGGTTTCCCTTCGTATGCCGATGTCCGCCATTGCACTCCTCACAACCCGGCCAGACCCACGCGGCCACCGGGCCCTGGCCTCCCTGACGGGCCGGAAACTAACATGGTCCGGCGCGATCGGGGACCGCCCGCTTGATCACGGGCCCTGCTCCAGAACCAGCAGCCACCCCTTCCCCGGCTCCACCGGGATCGGCTGTCCCGGGCGGAACCCGGCCGCCTCCTGCATCCCCGGAATGGCCGGCGCGCTGATCCGGGCGCGCGCGGGGTCGATGCCCAGGGCCTTCCAGTCCACCAGCAGCGGAACCGGGACCGAGGCGGGCGCCCAGCTCGCCAGCGCCACCAGCGCGCGCCGGTCCGTCTGGTACACGGTCGCAAGCACGTCGCTGCGCCCGGTCTTCACGGGACTTGCCGGGACCCAGTAGCCGATCATCCGGGCATGCTCCATCCCGAACCAGTCCCACAGCCGCCACAGCGGCCGCGGATCACCGGCCCAGGGCAGCCGGTTGGTCATCCCATAGACCATCCCGCGCCAGGGGTTGCCGCCGTCCTGCAGCATCTCCCCCATGAGGCCGAAGGGAATGCCGGAGATCTCGGTCATCCAGAATTCCGGCGGCGAACCGTAGTCGAAATACTCTCCGAACCACAGCCGGTCGATGAAGGGGAAATGCTCCAGGTACAGGTTGGCGCTGTTGGCGAACCCGTCCCGCGGATTGAACTGATTGGCGGAATGAAGATCGATGAGCGCTCCAGGACGGCCCCGCAGCAGCACCTTCCGGACCCGCTTCATCGTGGCGCGGTCGAAGGCCACGTCGTCCAGATAGAGGCCATCGATCCCCACGTTCTCCACCAGCCAGTGCAGGCCCTCGACGTAGAAGTTGTGCCAGCGGGAGATTCCGGTGTTGATCACCGCCGCGTCCTTGAGTTCCGGCACGTGCCACCCGGAGATGTAGTGATCCACGAGGTGCTCCTGCAGCCAGGCCGAGCCGCCCCCGGGCCCGTCGGCGATGACCTCGTGATCCAGGCTGCGCAGCGCGAACAGCTCCGGCGCATGATTGGTCAGCTCCCGGACCGTATAGTAGATCTTGACCTTCATGCCCCGGGCGTGGGCGCTGTCGATATAGGCGCGCATCGCGTCGGCCCGGAGAAATGGATAGTTGATATACGGGTTGATCGCGGTCGCATGATGGACGTTGATCGTGTTGGCACCGGTGGCCGCGATCGAATCCAGCGGCTCGAACGCGTGGAAGAACCGGGTATGCCATTGCGCGACCGGGTCGATGGGATGGAACGGCGTCAGCAGCAGGCGGAAGCCGTAATGTTGCGTCTCACCGGCGGCCATGGTCCTCGGCCCGCTGTAGCAGGTCACCAGATAGGTCGTCGAGTCCCGCTCGCGGAAGCGGCACCCGCCCTGTCCCCCGTTGTCCCACGACGCCGGCATGATGAGCGGCTGAGACAGGTAGAAATTGGTGTTGAGGGGCCGGCGGTAGCGGTCATCCTTCAGACTGAACTGCAGGCCGGCATTGACATCACCGATCCAGGCACCGTCCTGGTTGTGGGTGACGTCCCAGGTCCAGTCGAAACGCTCCGGGGCGGAACCGCCCTTGAGCCCAAGCCCCATGGCGTACCGGGCCACGTCCCGCGAAAGCGGGATCTCCAGCCGGATGTCCCGCAGGGTGACCCGCTCCCGCGCCCGGATGGCGACGCGGAACTCCATGTTGCCGTCGAACTCGAGCTGAGCCTGCAGCGCCATCTCGAGCGGGCCGGCATGGTTCTCCGCCTCCCAGGCCACGGCCCCTTCGGCGCGTTTGACGTATCGCACGGTGCTGCCGGTCCAGGCCAGCGGGCGGCCCGCGGAATCCTCCACGATCAGCGCCACGGGTCCGCGAAGGACCTCCCGAACGGAATCTCCCAGCGACGTCATCTCGATCCGGAACCGGCTGCCGATCGACACCGGCAGCCCGTCGCGCCCCAGCACGACCCGGCGTCCGAGTACGCCGAGCGTATCGCCCCGCTGCTCCAGCGGGGTGTACGGCGGGATCACTCCGTCGTCCTCCGCCAGCCGGGAATCCAGCCACCGCAGCCGGGACAGCCGGTAGGGATCGTCGTCACCCGCATGCCGGATCGTATCCGGCATGACGGTCAGGCGCACGCCGACCGGGATGGCGGCCTCACCCGCCGCCGTGACCGTGAGCCGGCCGGTCCAGCGGCCGGGCGTCGCCGTCTCCGGAATCTGCACGCCGCACCAGAACGCCTGGACCCGGCCGGAATCCACGTTCACCCGGATCGTGAAGTCTCTCCCCAGCCAGTTCACCCCACCCTGATTGAAACAGCGGAAGGACTCCGGCGGGAGCCGCCCACCTTCCGGACCCGACAGGCCGTCAAACCCGACCCTGACGTCCGAGAGCCGCCGGCGGGCGGCCCAGACGCCGAGCTGGAAGGCGTAGAATTCCCCCCGCAGGGCCTGTCCCGCGACCGGGCCGGTGGCTCCGGCGGCGATCCACCGCTCGGGAAGATCCCGCCGCATCCGGATCGGGCGGCTGCGGTCTTCGGGAAACACCAGGTACCCGGCGTCCGGGTGCCGCGCCAGGAGAGCGCGGATCTCCGCCGCCGTGGCGATGACCTCCATCGGGTACCGGCTGTTGAACGCATCCACGGCCTCAAACGCCACCAGCCGGGCCGCCGGCATCCCGGCCGGTTTCGTGCCGGCCGGCGGGGGGAGGCGGTTTCTCCGGAGCCACACCGAGTCGGCGGTCGGGACCGGCACGCGCCAGGTGATCTTCGGGTAGGGAGAACGGAATGTCCCGGTATAAGGGAGGTAGTAGATGAAATACCGCCCCGGACCGGCCACCGGCTGGAAGACGATGTCGCCGGATTCCCGATCAACCGACAGCGGTACCGCGTTCAGGATCCGGTTGCCCGCCGTATCGGTGACGATGATCTGCTTGGTCTGCGGGGACTCGTCCTGGCGCCGCCAGGGAAGATGGGCCCGGACGGCGTCCGCGGCGCGGTCCACCGCCACCACGGCGCGCTGGGTTCCGAACGAGTCCGCTTCCCACCGGCCGACACCATAGGGGATCTGCTGGGCTGCCGCGCCGCCGGCCCCCAGCGTGAGCAGCAGGAGCACAACGGCGCCCCGGCGGGCGGTCAAGGTAGCGGGCGTCATGCCGGTACGGGCAACGGCGCCCCGGCGGGCGGTAGCGGCGGCGGGCATCATGCCGCTACGAGCACGCTGAAACCACGGGCGCCCCGGCGGGCGGTGGCGGCGGCGGGCATCATGCCGCTACGGGCACGCTGAAACCACGGGCGCCCCGGCGGGCGGTGGCGGCGGCGGGCATCATGCCGCTACGAGCACGCTGAAACCACGGGCGCCCCGGCGGGCGGTGGCGGCGGCGGGCATCATGCCGCGACGAGCACGCTGAAACCACGGGCGCCCCGGCGGGCGGTCGAGGTAGCGGGCATCATGCCGCTCCAGGCACGCGGAAAAACGCGGAGGGACGGTCCCGAGCATGTCCCGTGAAACTGTGGCATCTGCGGACATCAGTGTTTTCTGCGTTCGCTGACCCTATGCCGCTCCAGGCACGCTGACAAACGCGGAGGGACGGTCCCGAGCATGTCCCGTGAAACGGTGGCATCTGCGGACATCAGTGTTTTCTGCGTTCGCTGACCCTATGCCGCTCCAGGCACGCTGACAAACGCGGAGGGACGGTCCCGAGCATGTCCCGTGAAACTGTGGCATCTGCGGACACCGGCGTTCTCTGCGTTCGCTGACCCTATGCCGCTCCAGGCACGCTGACAAACGCGG
>JBFXBG010000048.1:0-23540 GCA_050183505.1 Gemmatimonadales bacterium
GGGTGGTGACCGCCCTGCTGAGCGATGACGTGCGCCGGAACGCCAGGGCCACCCGGGCCGGGCAGCGCGGCCGGCCGGACGCGGCGGCCCAAATCGTGTCACGGCTTTTGACGCTTTTGCCGGCCCCTCAGTCTTTCGCAACTCAAGGAAAGATTGTAAATTAGCCCACCCAGGATGGATCTCTTCGACCCCTCGGATTCCCGGCCCGTTCACTTCATGGGAATTGGTGGCGCGGGCATGAGCGCCCTGGCCCTCGTGGCCCGCCGCCGCGGCGTCGCTGTCACCGGGTGTGACACCGATCCGAGCGGGGCCGCCGATGTGGCGGCGTTGGGTGCCAGCGTGTGGGCCGGTCACGCACCGGACCATGTGACCGGGGCCCGCGCCATCGTCGTGACTGCCGCCGTCCCCAGGAATCATCCGGAACTGGAAGCCGCGCGTGCCGCCGGGATCCCGATCATCCCCCGGAAGGAAGCACTGGCGCAGCTCATTCATGGCCGGGTGACGATCGCGCTGGCCGGCACTCACGGGAAGACCACTACGACCGTCATGACGACCCTCGCGCTGGGCGGCAGCGGCTTCCAGCCGACCGCCCTGGCCGGTGGGCGGGTGGTGGAGTGGGGCGGCAACGCGCGTCTGGGAGCGGATCAGCTCTTCGTGGTCGAGGCGGACGAATACGACCAGGCCTTTCTCGCCCTGCAGCCCACCGTCGCCGTGGTGAACAATGTCGAGCCCGACCATCTGGAATGCTACGGCTCCGTTGCGGCCCTCGAGACGGCGTTCGTGGCCTTCGCCGACCGGGCGGGTACGGCCTTCGTCGGGGCCAACGATCCCGGGGCCGCCAGAGTCGGCGCCCGCCTCAGGAACCGGATATTCTCGTTCGGGTTTGCGCCGGCGGATCTGCTGATCTCGGATGTGGACCAGGGTCCGGAGGGATCCCGCGCCCGGCTGACGTTCCCCGACGGACGCCAGGGGGTCCTGAGCCTGCGGGTCCCGGGCGTGCATAATCTCCGGAATGCGGCGGCGGCGCTCGGCGTGGTCTGGGCCCTCGAGGGAGACCTCGACGCCGGACTGGCGGCCCTGGCGGAGTACGGCGGGGTCGGCCGGCGGTTCGAGCGGCTGGGAGAAGCCGGGGGCATTGCGTTCGTGGACGACTACGCGCATCACGAGTCCGAGCTGGCGGCGACGCTGTCGGCGGCACGCCAGGCATTTCCCGGCCGGCGGCTGGTCGCGGTGTTCCAGCCGCATCTGTATTCCCGGACGGCCGCTCATGGCCAGGCCATGGGCGTGGCGCTGGCCGCCGCGGACCTGGTCATCGTCACCGGGATCTACGCGGCCCGCGAAGCGCCGCTGGAAGGTGTGTCCGGCGGGATGGTCGCCGACGCGGCGGCCGCGGCCGGCGCCGAGACGGTCTACATCGATCGGCGTCCGGAAGTCTCGGCGCGGGTGCGGGAGCTGCTCCGTCCGGGTGACGTCGTCGTGACCCTCGGAGCCGGCGACATCACCCGGGTCGGACGGGAACTGGCCGAGTGGCTGCGCGCCGCGTAAGGAAATGGGCCGGCCTCAAGCCCGGCTGGTGGGTCCTGGGCGGCATCACGCTGCTCCTGGTGGCCTGGTTCGTCGTCCCCGGTGCGGTCCGGAATTCCCGGTTCTTCCGGCTGCGGCGGGTGGAGTTCGTGGGGCTCCGGTATCTCTCGCCCGCTACCCTGGCGTCCCGGCTTCATCTGCCGGACAGCACCAGCCTGCTGGACGCGAAAGACAGCGTGGAGGCGCGGCTGGAAGCCGTTCCGGGCGTGCTCCGGGTTTCGGTCAGCCGGCGGATCCCGGGCACGCTCCGGGTCCGGGTAACGGAAGAACAGCCGGTCGCCATTGCCCCGGGAGCCGGGGGAATGGTTCTGGTCGACCGGCGGGGGCGGGCCCTGCCGTTCGACCCGTCGCAATCGGCGCCGGACCTGCCGGTGGCCCAGAGTGCCGACTCGCTGGTGGCCACGCTGCTGGCGCGGGTCCGGGAGACCGACCCGGCACTGTTCGCCCGGGTCACGACGGCCCGGCGCCGCGGTGGGGACGTGGCATTGGAAGTTGACGGCAAGCGGTTTCTTTTTCGTCCGGATGCATCAGCGGAGGCGATTCTGGCGGTGACGGCGGTGGCAGCCGATCTGGCCCGGAAGGGGCACAGCTTCGAGGAACTGGATGGCCGGTACGACCGCCAGGTCGTGGTGCGGGGCATGGGCGCATGACGCCACCCCCGCAGCGTCTGGTTGCGGCCCTGGACATGGGAACCTCCAAGGTCGCCGCGGTGATCGCCGAGGCGACCGGCGATGCCCGCGCACCGGTGGCCCGGATCCTCGGCATCGGGGTGGAGCGCAGCGCCGGAATCCGCCGGGGCGTGGTCCGGGACATCGAGGAGGCCACCCGGGCCATTACCAAGGCCATGAGCGACGCGCAGCGGATGGCGGGCGTCGAAGTGGGGTCGGTGTACTGCGGGATCGCGGGAGAGCACGTCGCCGGGCGGAGTTCGCACGGCATGGTGTCGGTGACCGGGGACGAAATCCGTACCGGGGACGTGGCCCGGGTGAACGACATGGCCAGCATCGTGTCCTTCGGCAAGGACCACGAACTGCTGCACGCCATTCCCCAGGACTACCTGATCGACCAGCAGGCCGGAATCAGCGATCCGATCGGCATGACCGGTTCCCGGCTGGAGGTCGAGGTCTATCTGGTGACGGTGCTCTCCAGCGTGCTGCAGAACCTGAAACGCTGCGCCGAGCGGGCCGGGTACCATGTGGCGGAGTTTGTGCTGGAACCGCTGGCGGCTTCCCTGGCGGTACTGACACCGGACGAACTGGAGCTGGGGTGTGCCCTGGTCGAGCTGGGGGGCGGATCGACCAACGTGGCCATCTTCCACAACGGGAAGATCCGGCACACCGCCTCGCTGCTCTGCGCCGGCGGCCACGTCACCAGTGACATCGTCCACGGCCTGCAGGTGACCCAGCAGGACGCCGAGAAGCTGAAGGAACGGCACGGGGCGGCCTACGAGCCGCTGGTGCCCGAGGGAGACATTATCGGCCTGCCCAGCACGCCCGGCCAGGGGCCGCGGAATGCGGAGCGGCGGGTCCTCAGCCATATTATGCATATGCGGCTGCAGGAAGTGCTGGAATACGCGCGGGAAGAAGTGACCCGCGCGGGGTACCACCAGCGGCTGCCGGCGGGGGTGGTGCTGACGGGGGGCGGGGCGATGACCCCCGGCATCGTCGAGCTGGCCCGCGAGGTCTTCGCGATGCCGGCACGGGCGGGCAAGCCGGGGCAGGGGCTCTCGGGGCTGGCCGACAGCGTGGAAACGCCGCGGATGGCGGTCGCGTCGGGACTCGCCCTCTATGGGGCGCGGCAGCAGGCACAGAGCGGGTTCGGCCACGGCGCCCGTCGGACGGCGTCGGTGGAAAAGGTGCTGGGACCGGTCAAACGCTGGCTCCAGGATTTCTTCTGATTCCGGGCACACACGGGGTGCTTCCATGATCTTCGAGCTCGAAGAGACCACGGCGCAGAACGCGCGCATGAAAGTCGTCGGCGTCGGCGGCGGCGGCGGCAACGCGGTGAACCGCATGATCGAGGAGCGGCTCCAGGGTGTGGAGTTCATCTCGGTCAACACCGACTCCCAGGCGCTGGTCAATTCGAAGGCGGACGTCAAGGTGCAGATCGGCCGCAAGCTCACCCGCGGGCTCGGGGCGGGAGCCCGGCCCGAGATCGGGCGCCAGGCGATCGACGAGAACCGGGACGACGTCGGCGGCGTGATCCAGCAGGCGGACCTGGTCTTCGTCACCTGCGGCATGGGGGGCGGGACTGGCACCGGCGCGGCGCCGATCATCGCCAGCATGGCCCGGGACGCGGGCGCCTTGACGGTGGGCATCGTGACCAAGCCCTTCCTGTTCGAGGGCAAGAAGCGGATGCGCCAGGCCGAGATGGGCATCACCGAGATGCGCAACAACGTGGACACCATGATCGTGGTGCCCAACGAACGCCTCATGGCCGTGGTGGGGAAGGGCACCAGCTTCCAGGAGGCCCTCAAGAAGGCCGACGAAGTCCTGCTTCACGCCACCCAGGGAATCTCCGGGCTCATCACCCGGACGGGCATCATCAACGTGGATTTCGCCGATGTCCGGACCATCATGCAGAACGGCGGCGCCGCGCTCATGGGCACCGGCATGGGCCGGGGAGAGAACCGGGCCATGGAAGCGGCCCAGCAGGCCATCTCCAGCCCGCTGCTCGACAACATCTCGATCAGCGGGGCCACCGGCGTGCTGATCAACATCGTCGGGGGTGAGGACCTCACCCTGGGAGAAACCACCCAGATCAGCGAGATCATCCACGATGCCGCCGGCGGCGATGCCGAGATCATCTTCGGCGCCGCGACCGACGCGGCCATGCAGGGCGAAGTCCGGGTCACCGTCATCGCGACCGGTTTCGACCGGGCGGTGACCGGCGAGTCCACCCTGCGGCCGGTGGCCGGCGGCCAGGCCGGCGTCCTGGCCTTCCCTCAGCGGCGTACCAGCGGCGCCACCACGCCCCCGCCGGTACCGGCGCCGGAGAAGGCCGATCCGCAGCGGAAACCGGCGCCGACCGACGTCCCGGACATGGAGATTCCCACCTTCATCCGGCGGCAGATGGACTGATGCGTCGATTCCTCCAGGTCGCGGTTCCGGTTCTCATCCTCGGCGTGACGGCGGCGTTCGCCCTCACCGGCCGCTGGCCCTGGCCCCGCCTGCGGGAAGCGCCGCCCATCCTGGTCACCCAGGCGTGGGCCGAGACGGCCGACACCTTGCGCCGGGGCGAGACAGTCTCGGATCTCTTTGCCCGCAACAACGTGAGCGGCCTTGCGCTGGAAGCGCTCACCACGGCCAGGCTGCTGGACCCCCGCCGGCTCCGCCCGGGAATGATCTTCAGTTTCCGCCGCGCGCTGGAGGACTCTACCCCTTCGAGCGTTCTCTTCCGGGCCGGTCCCGAGGCCCGGGTCGAGGTGGTGCTGGATACCGCCCGCCAGTGGACCGCCGCCAGCCTGCCGATCACCTGGGTCGCCGATACGGTCCGGCTGGAGGGAGATATCGACGCGTCGCTGTATGTGGCGCTGGATGATGAGGTCCCCGACTCGGTGTTCGACCCGGGTGAGCGGATCCGCCTGGCCTGGGACCTGGCCGACACCTACATGTGGCAGGTGGACTTCACCCGCGACATCCGGGAAGGAGATCATTTCCAGGTACTGGCCGAGCGGCTGGTCTCCGAGGAGGGCGAGGTACGGTTCTCCCGGATTCTCGCGGCCGACCTGCGGATTTCGGGAAAGGACCAGCCCGCGTTCGGATTCCAGGACTCGGCGGGCAAGTCCAGCTTCTATGACGAAAATGGCAATTGGCTCCGGCGGGCCTTCCTCCGTGCCCCGGTCCGCTTCCGGCGGATCTCCTCCGGCTTCAGCCGGGCCCGGAAACACCCGATCCTCAACATCGTCCGGGCGCATCAGGGCACCGATTATGCCGCCGACGCCGGCACCGAGGTCATGGCGGCGGGGAACGGAACCGTCGTGCGCGCCGGCTGGGCCGGCGGCTACGGCAACCTGATCGAGATCCGGCATGCCAACGGCATCAGCACCCGCTACGGTCATCTGCGGGCGTTCGCCAGGGGCATCCGGTCGGGTGTCCGGGTGAATCAGGGCCAGGTTATCGGTTACGTCGGCATGACCGGCCTCGCGAACGCGCCGCACCTGCACTACGAGTTCCGGGTGAACGGCGTCGCCCGTGACTCCCGCCGGGTCGACCTGGGCAGCGGTGAACCCGTCCCCGCCCGGGAGCGGGCCGCGTTCGACAGCGTGAAGGCGGTCCTGAGCGGCCTGCTGTATCCGGTGGCGCGGCGGCCTGGCGGCCCGGCGGACGGATCGATCGCGATCGGCCGGCCCCCGGAGGACGCTACCAGCGGAACGCGCTGAAGCCGCATCGTTTTTCTTGCGCCGCCCCCCCTCCGGCGCTAGCCTCCGGTCCATGATGATCATTCCGCCTGCCCGACCGCCGGCCCGCGCGCCGCTCTGATGGAAATCCTCCCCGCCATCGATATCCGCAACGGTCGGGTCGTCCGCCTGAGCCAGGGGGACATCGGGCGGGAGACCATCTATCACGACGATCCGGTGGCGCAGGCCGAACGGCTGGTCTGGCAGGGCGCCCGCTGGATCCACCTGGTGGATCTCGACCGCGCCTTCGGTGACGGAGACAACTCCATCGTCGTGGAGCGGATCATCCAGCGGGTCGGCTCCTACGTCCAGATCCAGGTCGGTGGCGGGATGCGCTCGCTCGAGGCCATCCGCCGGGTCCTGGAACAGGAGGTGACCCGGGTGGTCCTGGGGACCGTCGCGGTGACGCACCCGGAGATCCTGGAACAGGTCATCGCGGAAGCGGGACCGCTGAAACTGGCCGTCGGACTCGATGCGCGGCACGGCCTGGTGACCTTCGAGGGCTGGCAGCAGTCGAGTACGCTGAAGGTGGCGGACGTGGCCCGCCGGGTGATCCGCATGGGGGTCCGGACGATCGTATATACCGATATCACCCGGGACGGGATGTTGCGCGGTGTGGACCTGGACGGCTCGGTCGCACTGCAGCGGCTCGGCGCCGGCGTCATCGTCAGCGGCGGAGTCGGAACTCTGAAGGATCTGGAGCAGCTGCGCGAGGCCGGCCTGGCCGGGGTCGTGGTGGGACGGGCCCTCTACGAGCAGCGATTCACCCTGCAGCAGGCCCTGAGAGTGGCATGGGAGTGAAGACCGACCGGCGGACCGACCGAGCGGTGGACGTTCCGGGCAGGCCCCGGGCGGAGACCGTTCCTGACGGAGCCCCCGGGGTCAACGGCTCCCAAGGCCGTGTAACCCTCGGACCGCCGGACCGCCCGTCCGTCGGTATCGCCGTCCGCCCGTGAACGTCCTCATCTCCGGCGCCGGGATCGCCGGCCTGACACTCGCCTTCCAGCTGCAGCACGCGGGCCACCGGGTCACATTGGTCGAGCAGGCGCCCTCGCTCCGGGGCGAGGGCTACATGATCGACTTCTTCGGGGCCGGCTACGACGCGGCCGAGCGGATGGGGCTGCTGCCGGACCTGGAGCCGATGCACTATCCGATCGGCCGGCTCTCCTTCCTGCGGGAGGATGGGACCCGCCGCTTCGCGGTGCCCTATCCCGCGATCCGCCGCCTGTTCGATGACCGCCACTTCAATTTCATGCGCGGTGACCTGGAACAGGCCATCTTCTCCCGGCTCGAGAGCAGCCTGGTTCCCAGGTACGAGACCACGGTTACCGGTCTGCGGCAGGACGGACCGGCCGTGCACGCCACCCTGTCGGACGGGTCCGCCGCCACGTACGACCTGGTGGTCGGGGCCGACGGGATCCACTCCGGAGTCCGCGCCCTCGCCTTCGGACCGGAGGCGTCCTACGCCCGGTATCTGGGGCATCGCACCGCGGCGTTTGTTCTGCCGGAGCTCCCCGCGGGCCTGAAGGATCCCGATGCCTTCGCGACCCTGACCGTCCCCGGGCGGCAGGTGGCGGTCTATCCCATCCGCGGCGGGCGGGCCGCCACGTTCTTCGTGCACCGCGCGCCGGAACCGCCCGCGGACACCTCGCACCCCGCCGCCCTGGAGGAACTTCGGGCCGTCTATTCCCGTCTGGACTGGATCGTGCCGGCCCTGCTCGAGGCCGCCGGCGGCGTGAGCATCTACTACGATGCCGTCTCGCAGGTAGTGATGCCGTCGTGGCGTTCGGGGCGGATCGTCCTGCTGGGAGATGCCTGCCAGTGCGTATCGCTTCTGGCGGGACAGGGATCGTCCATGGCGGTTTACGGAGCCTGGGTCCTGGCCGGGGAGCTGGCCCGGGCGGGGGACGTGGAGCACGCGCTCGGCCGTTATGAAGCGCGGATGCGGCCCGCCATTCTCAAACGCCAGGAAGCCGGCCGCCGGATGGCCCGCTGGTTCGTGCCCGATACCCGGCCCCGGATTTTTCTGCGTGACCTCATGATGCGAATGGCCAACTGGCCGCTGGCCAACCGGGTTCTGGCGCACGCGCTGGCATCCGACAGCGAACTCAGGGACTGACTGCGAAACGACCACCGTGCTCACCGTCATCATCATCGTCCTGCTCGCCGTCGGCCTGGCCACCCTGACCTATGGGTGGCTGGAACGGGCCCCGTCGGGCCAGCCGGTGCGGCTCTGGCGGCCGGCCTTGTTTCGTGCCGTCGCCTGGGCCGCTCTCGGCCTGCTCGTGGCCAACCTGAGCTGCGGTGTGCGGGGAACGCCGGGACGTCCGCTCGTGCTGCTGGATGCATCGCTCAGCATGACGGCCGCGGGCGGCCATTGGCAGCAGGCCCTGGACACGGCGCGCACCCTGGGAGAGGTGCAGACCTTCGGCGACGAGCGGCCCCTCGGCGATTCGCTCCCCGACCGGGGGCGGTCGCGGCTGGCCCCGGTGCTCCGCGCCGCGGCCGCATCCGGACGTCCGGTGATCATCGTAACCGACGGTGAGATTGAGGACGTGGTGGACGTGCCGCCCGATCTGCGGGCGCAGGCAGGGGTGCGTCTCTTCCCGCGGTCTCCCATGCCGGACCTGGCGGTCGTCTCGGTGAGCGGGCCGGGCCGGGTCACCACGGGAGACTCGATTCCGCTTGACATTGAGATTCGGGCCACCGGGCCCGGGGCCGACTCCGCCATCCTGACCGTGCAGCAGAACGCGCGGCTCCTGGCCAGGGAGGTGCTCCGCGGTGTTCGAGGCTCGACCCGCCGGACGCTGACCGTCAGTTCGCGGGCGCTCCGGCCGGGAGACAACCTGCTCACCGTGCAGGTGAGCGGCCCCGGGAATGCGGAGGCCCGGGACGATGCCCGGCTGCACCTGGTCACGGTGACCCCCACGCCGGGAGTCGTGCTGATTGCGAATCCGCCCGACTGGGACAGCCGCTTCCTGTACCGGACCCTGCGTGAGGTCGCCCAGCTGCCGGTGCGCGGCTATGTCCGGGTACGGCCGGGGCAGTGGCGTTCGATGGCCGATCTCGCAGCGGTGCCCGAGGCGGATGTCGGGCGCGCTGTCCGGCAGGCCGATCTGCTGGTGGTAAAGGGCCGCGGGCCGGGGCCGCTCGCCACCGGGGCACGGGGCATTCTGCGGTGGCCCAGCGGAGCGGACGGCGCGACCCTGCTCGACGGTGACTGGTATCTGACGCCGGCCGCCGGATCCCCGGTAGCCGGAGCGTTCGTCGGCCAGCCGGTAGACTCGTTTCCACCCGCCTTCCGGATCAGCCCGATCCAACCGGCGCCGGATGACTGGGTCGCTCTGTCGGCGCAGAACGCGCGCCGGGGCGCGGAGCGCCCGGTCGTGACCGGCCGTACCGATGGCAACCGGCGTGAGATCCAGGTCGCGGTCGACGGGCTCTGGCGCTGGGCCTTCCGGGGCGGCTCGAGCGAACAGGCGTACCGCGCCTGGGTGGCGGCGTCGGCCTCCTGGCTGCTGGGTGGAGCCGATTCGGTGCGGGGCCGGGCGCGGCCGGTCCGCGCGGTGGTTCAGAATCAGCGGCCCGTCGTCTTCGAGTGGCTGGCGCCCGGGCGCCCGGTGCCTCTTGCCATCGGCATCGACGGGGAGTCCGGTGCGGTGCAGGATACGCTCCACTTTGACGGCGAGGGCCTGGCCTCGATCCGGTTGCCGGTGGGCACCTACCGCTACCGGCTGGAGGGGGGCGGGAGCGGTACCGTGGCAGTGGAGACCTGGTCGGATGAATGGTTGCCGCGCCCGGTGGCGCTGGAGGAACGGGCCGCCGAGCCGGTGCTTGCCACCCGGCGGTCCCAGGCCCGGAACTGGCCCTGGCTCTTTGGGCTCTGCATCCTGGGCCTGGCCGGCGAATGGTGGTTCCGACGGCGCGCCGGGCTGCGCTGACTCCACCATCCTTTCCTCTTCACCGCGGAGCACAGAGCCTGCGGCGCGACACCACCGTGTGATCCGCCAGTGTTGCTCCATGCCTTCGCGGTGAACACGTCTCCCCATGCCAGCGAGGCCGAGCAGACAGCGCATCCCGCCCCGTGTATTTTCAATGAATCCCCGATCCCCGGCCCCCTTCAATGCCGCTCGGAAGACTGAAAGAAAAGGCCTCCGTCTGGTCTCGTATCAAGCGCCTGGCGCTCACCGATGTGGGTGCGTTGGTGCGGAAGCTCAATGCCGCCGACCTCGAGCAGATCGAACGCATTCTGATCGAAGCCGATTTCGGGGTCCCGGCCACGATGGAACTGACCGAAGCGCTGGAGGCCGAGGTCCGGCGCGGTACCCTCAAGACCGAGGGTGAGCTGCGGGACGCCCTGGTGGGGCGCATCGCGGAACTGCTGCGCGACGGAGACGACCCCGGCCGCGTCGCGCGGGCGGATGGAACCGGACCGGCCGTGGTGCTCATCGTGGGCGTCAACGGCACCGGCAAGACCACCACCGTGGCCAAGCTGGCGCACCGGCTGACCCGGGAGGGAAGGAAGGTCCTGCTCGCCGCGGCGGACACCTACCGGGCCGGCGCCATCCAGCAGCTGCAGACCTGGGCGGAACGGCTGGGGCTGCCCTGTGTCGCCGGCGCGCCGGGCGGCGACCCGGCGGCCGTTGCGTTCGACGCGGTGGAGGCCGCCCGGTCCCGCGGCGCGGATACCGTCCTGGTAGATACCGCCGGCCGGCTGCACACGCAGGAAGGCCTGATGGAGGAATTGAAGAAGGTCCAGCGGGTCGTGGCCCGCCAGGCGGAGGGCGCGCCGCATGAGGTGCTTCTGGTGCTGGACGGAACCGTCGGCCAGAATGCGGTCCAGCAGGGGAAACTCTTTGCCCAGGCCGTGTCCCCGACCGGCATCATCGTCACCAAGCTGGATGGCACCGCACGCGGTGGCGCCGTCATCGCACTCCGCCGGGAGCTGAAGCTGCCGATCCGATTCCTGGGCGTGGGCGAGGGGCTGGAAGACCTGGAGGCGTTCGATCCCCGCAGCTTCGCCGGGGATCTTCTGAGTTAGGCTCGGACTCCCGGGAAGAGGCCGGCTCAGATCACGGGACCGGCAGATCGAGCAACCGGTCGGCGACTCCCACAAGCCCCAATCCTTCAATCCCTCAATCCCTCAATCCTTCAATCCCTCAATCCCCCGGTGCCAACCCTTCGCCCCGACACCCCGGTCAAGTTCCTCAAAGGCATCGGCCCCCGGCGGGCCGAGGCGTTCGAGCGGCTCGGCGTGTTCACGGCGCAGGACCTGCTCTGGCATCTGCCGCGCCGCTACATCGACGCCTCCAGCATCACGCCGCTCGCCCGCGCCCGGGTGGGAGACGAGATCTCCTGTCTGGGTGAGGTCATTGCCAAGCAGGTGGTTCCCACCCGCAAAGGGCTCAGGGTCTTCCGGGCGGTGCTGCGGGATGCGAGTGGTGCCCTCGAGTGCGTCTGGCCGGGCCAGCCGTTTCTGGACCGGACCATCGAGGTCGGCCAGACGCTGCTGGTAACCGGTCCGGTCCGGTTCTATCACGGCCGGCAGATGTCGCCCCGGGAGTTCATCGTCCTGGATGGCGGGCCGGAGACCGGCGCCGCCGACGGCCGGCGCCGGCTGGATGTCGGTCTGGTGCTGCCGGTGTATCCCGCGACCGAAGGTCTGAGCCACAAGATCATCCGCGGGCTCATCGATCAGCACCTGGAGAGCCTGCTCGCCCTCAACCAGAACGATCCCCTGAGCCCGGAGCTGCTGAGCGAGCTGGCGCTGCCCGGCCTGCCCGAGGCGCTCCGCGCCGTGCACCGGCCCGCCAGCGTGGAGGACGCCGAGGCCGGCCGGAGGCGGCTCGCCTTTGACGAGCTGTTCGACCTCCAGATCATGCTGGTCCGGGCCCGCACCGTGGCCAAACGGGCCCGGAGCGGCATCGCATTCAAGCTGCACCGGACCCACACCACCAGGCTCAAGACCAGCCTCCCCTGGCCGCTTACCGAAGACCAGCGCCGGGCGGTCCGGGAGATCACCGACGACATGACCGCCGCCGAGCGAATGCACCGGCTTCTCATGGGAGACGTGGGGACCGGCAAGACCGTCGTGGCCCTGTTCGCGATGCTGCTGGCCCTGGAGAACGACTGCCAGGCGGCGCTCATGGCGCCGACCGAACTGCTGGCCGAGCAGCACGCAGCGACGCTGGAAGCGCTGCTGGGCCCCCTGGAACTGAAGCCGGAGGTTCTCCTGGGGCGTTTCACGCCGTCGGAAAAGGCCCAGCGGAGGAAGCGGATCGCGGATGGCGGCGCCCGGCTGGTCGTGGGGACGCATGCGCTGCTGCAGGACACGACCAGATTCCATCGCCTGGGCCTGGTCGTGATCGACGAGCAGCACCGCTTCGGCGTGGAGCAACGGGCTGCACTCATCGGCAAGGGCAGTGCGCCGGACGTCCTGCTTCTCTCGGCAACGCCCATCCCCCGGTCGCTCGCTCTCACACTCTACGGCGACCTCGACGTCTCGGTCCTCAAACAGAGGCCCCCGGGCCGGGGAACCATCAAGACGGCGGTCCGGACCGAGTCCCAGCGGGAGCGGGTGATGGAGTTCGTCCGGGGCGAGTGCGAGGCCGGACGGCAGGCATACATTGTCTTTCCCGTGATCGAGGAATCCGAGCAGACCGACCTGCGGGCCGCGACCACCATGGCGACCGCCCTGCAGGCCCGCTGGCCCGACCTCGCCGTCGGACTGGTGCACGGGCGGCTCAAGAATGAGGAGCGGGATGCGGTCATGCGCCGCTTCCGCGCCGGGGAGGTTCAGGTGCTGGTGGCCACCACCGTCATCGAAGTCGGGATCGATGTCCCCAATGCCAGCATCATGGTCATCGAGCATCCCGAGCGGTTCGGCCTGGCCCAGCTGCACCAGCTGCGGGGGCGGGTCGGGCGGGGGAGCACCGGGAGCCACTGCATTCTGCTTGCCTCCGGCCGGATCACCCCGCGGCTGAAGGCGTTCTCCCAGACCACCGACGGGTTCCGTATCGCCGAGCTGGATCTGCGGGAGCGGGGCATGGGAGACCTCATCGGAGCCCGGCAGGCGGGATCCTTCGTGCTGCGGCACGCCCGCCTCCCCGACGACGCGGACCTGCTGGACCGGGCCCGGAGCCTCGCGTCCGCGCTCATCGCCGGGGACCCGGCCCTGCAGAAGCCCGCCAATCGCGGGATCCGGGAGCGTGCCCTGGTCCGCTACCCGAGGGCGGTGGAGCTGTTCCGGGTGGGGTGAGGGAAATGCCGGATGCCGAGTGCCTGGTGCCACCCCGGCGCCGGGAGGGCAGGCCGGCGGGTATCGCAGTGCGGGTTCCTCCTCTCGGAGGTCATCATCGTGATGGAGACGTTCCGCGACCTCATGGCCCTCATCGGGCTCGGGCTGGATGGCGTCGGGGTGGTGATCGTGGCGCAGGGCGCATTGCTCGCGGCGGGCCGGGCCGTACTGGTGGCCCCGCCGGCCGACCGCTCCCGGTACCGGGTGTTCCGGGAAGACCTCGGCCGCGCCATCCTTCTGGGCCTCGAGTTTCTGATCGCCGGGGACATCATCCGCAGCGTCGTGGTCGATCCGACCCTTCTGAATGTGGCGGTCCTGGGCATCATCGTGCTGATCCGGACCTTTCTCAGCATGACCCTGCAGCTGGAGGTCGAGGGCCGGTGGCCCTGGCAGTCCGGGGCAGGCTCTTCTGGCGAGCCCGGGCGGCGCGACCCGCCTCGGTAGGCTGAGGTGGGTGGATCCATTGCCTGGCGAATCGGGGCTCCCGGGCGTGGGTGTTCCTTTTTGGAACCATTGAACGGTCCCTCCCGTAGGACGAGCAACTGCCACCCCTACCCGGACCGGAATCATGCTCCAGCTGCTCCGCGACATCCGTTACGCCGCCCGCCGCCTGCTGCGGAAGCCCGCGTTCACCGCCATTGCCATCCTGTCGGTCGCCATCGGCATCGGGGCCAACACGGCGATCTTCTCGCTGGTCAATGCCATCATCATCCGCGACCTGCCGCTGTCCCACCCGGAGGAACTGGTGGATGTCTACCGATCCACCGCCGGGTTCGATTACGGCACCTTCTCCTATCCGGATCTGCGGGATCTGCGGGACGAGACGACGGACGTCTTCTCCGGCCTGGTCGGCTCCAAGCTCGCGTTGCTTCAGGCGGATGCCGATGGGGGGGTGGAACAGCTGGTCGCCGAGCTGGTCTCGGGCGACTACTTCAGCGTCCTGGGTGTGCCGGCGTACCTCGGGCGGACCCTGCTCCCGGAAGACGATGTCGCCCCGGGGGGGTCACCCGTGGTGATGCTGGGCTACGGCTACTGGAAACGGCAGTTCTCCGGCGATCCGTCAGTCGTGGGCCGGTCCATCCGGCTCGGGGGGCACGCCTATACCGTGGTAGGTGTGGTACCGGAGCGGTACACCGGCAATCTCCGGGGTCTGACGCCCCAGATCTACGCGCCGGGGTCGCTGGTTGGGCAGCTGCAGCCGGGCGACGACAACGAGCTGGAGGATCGGAACTCCCAGAGCATCTTCGCCAAGGCCCGCCTGAAGCCCGGGGTCACGCTGCTCGGCGCCCAGACGGCGCTGGACCGGGTTGCCGACGCGCTCCGCGAGCGCTACCCCGGGGCGTGGCAGGCCAACAACGTCCTGCGGGCGGTTCCCACCTCGAGCGTCATCATGAATCCGATGGTGGACAAGTTCATCCTGCCGGCCGCCGCCCTGCTGATGGCGGTGGTCGGGCTCGTGCTGCTTATCGCCTGTGCCAACCTGGCGAGTTTCCTGCTCGCGCAGGCCGCCGACCGCCGGAAGGAAGTCGCCGTACGGATGGCACTGGGTGCGGGCCGCGGAGCCCTGATCCGGCAGTTCCTGACCGAGACCCTGCTGCTGGCGGTGGCCGGCGGGGTCGTGGGCGTCGGGCTGGCGGTTCTGCTGCTCAACGGCCTCGTCAACGCCGACCTGCCGCTGCCGCTTCCGATTACCCTGGATCTCTCGCTCGACACCACGGTGCTGGGCTTCAGCCTGCTTCTCACGCTCGTGGCGGGCGTCCTGTTCGGCCTGGCCCCGGCGCTCCAGGCGACCCGGCCGGACATCGCCCCGACGCTGAAGGATGAGAACACCGGCGGCGGCATCCCGAAACGGGTGACCCTGCGCGCCGGCCTGGTCGTGGCTCAGGTGGCCGTGTCCCTGGCGCTGCTGGTGGCGGCCGGCCTCTTTCTGCGGAGCTTCCAGGAGCGGCTCGACATCGACCCCGGCTTCGGCCGCGACCCGGCCGCCGTGGTCACGATGCAGGTGGACCCCCGCACTCACACTCCGGAACAGACCCGGGTGATCTATCGCACGCTGCTGGAGCAGACCGGGTCGGCGCCAAACGTGAGAGCGGCCGGGCTCACCGGGCTGCTGCAGCTCACCAGCACCAGCACGCGGACGTCCTACGTCACCGTGCCCGGTGTCGATCCGCCGCCGGATGGGGACTACTACGAGATCGACAAGGTGGAGGTGGACCCGGGGTTCTTCGATGCGGTGGGGATTCCGGTCGTCACCGGGCGCGGCTTCGATTCCCGGGACACCCCGGACGGAACCCGGGTGGCGATCGTGAGCCAGGCCTTCGCGCGGAAGTTCTGGCCCGGTGAGGACGCAACCGGACGGAGCTTCATCCTGGACGACTCCGTCACGACGGTCATCGGGGTGGCCCGCGACACCAAGGTGCGCTCCCTCGGGGAGCAGCCGCGGCCGTACATCTACATGCCGTATGCCCAGTCGTTCCAGTCGGTGGTGACCGTCGTGGCACGGACGGCCGGGCCGGCCGATCGCACGGTTCTCGATCTGGTCGCCGCGGCGCGCCGGCTCGATCCGCAGATCATGATCTTCGAGGCCAAGACGATGGACCGGCACCTGGCGGCCATGCTGTTGCCGCACCGCCTGGCGGCGTGGATCGTCTCGGCCTTCGGCCTGCTGGCCCTGCTGCTGGCCTCGATTGGACTGTACGGAGTCGTCAGCTACGCCGTCGCGACCCGGAGCCGGGAAGTCGGCATCCGCCTGGCCCTGGGGGCCGAACCCGACGGCGTGGTGCGGATGCTCATGGCAGGTGGCCTGCGCCTGGTCCTCATCGGAGCCGGGCTCGGGCTCGGGCTTGCGGTGCTGATGTCGTTGCTCGCCCGCGGCCTGGTCTATGGGGTGAGCCCGTTCGATCCGGCGACCTTCGTGCTGGTGCCGCTGCTGCTGGTTTCCGTCGCGCTGCTGGCGGCCTGGATTCCCGCGCGGCGGGCCAGCCGGATCGATATCGTGCGGAGTCTGCGGGCCGAGTGATGAGCGGGGCAGGGATCAGGGACCGGGGGTGAGGTGCGGGCGTCAAGTCGAAGGCCGGCTTCCATCCCGGCCTCCAACCTGTTCGCCCGGTCACCCCGATGCCCAACTCCAGGTCTTATCGCAACAGCATGTCGTGCGGCCCCGCCGGCCCGGTAGGCAGGTTGACGAAGTCGGGCTTGAACCGCTGGTCCACGCGCATGCCTTCGGGTCCGACATGCACGAGCCACACACCGAACTTCTGGTCAGGGTCCAGCGGCGAGAGGATCGAGTTGCTCACGTACAAGCGTCGGCTGTCTGGCGTGAGCTTCATCATGTTCGGATGCGGCAGGGCCAGACTGGCGAGCAGCCGGGGGTGTCGCGGGGTGGAGATGTCGTACTGCCGCACCTCGTTCCCCCCGAACAGGGAGACATACAGCAGCTGGTTGTCGTAGGAGATCCGCATATCTGCCGGGGATGACCCGTCCGGCAGGCGGATCACCCGCTGGAACTCCAGCCGGCCGTCCCCGTCGGCATCCTCCCAGTACCAGACGCTGTTGCCGTACGCCGCATTGATGAAACCGCCCCGGGCGTCCGGACCGTGCAGCCAGCGCACTTCCAGGGGAGCCTTGTCGATCTCCTCGACCTGCAGCACCTTCCCGGCCCGGTAGTCCCAGACCACGACCGCGTTTCCCACCTGTTCTGGCGGGGTGGGGCCATGCTTGATGTGCTCCGGAAAGGCCCAGCTCGAGGTGATCATCCGGTTCATCTCCGGCTTCACGCCGACGTCGTACATGAACACCGGCGCACCCTCGTGGTCGGGGCCGGGAAGCACCGCCCGGGCATTGCCGTCCTCGTCCAGCCTGAGCAGTCCCCCAGGACCCCCGCCGTCCACCGCGCCGAGCATCGTCACGAGCATGCCACCGGGGACGGCGTAGAAAGTATGCGGACCGCTGTACCCGGTCGGATCCAGATCCATGCGTCTGATCAGAGAAGGGTGAGACGGATCCGTCGCCACGTCGTAGATGAACAGGTCATTGCTGAACATTCCGCCCGCGAAGATCCGGCCGGTGTTCGCGGTATAACCGAAGTGGTGTGCCTCGGTTCCGCTGGCGCCCGCCGGAGCGCGATAGAGAATCCGGCCGAATCGGGGTGACTCCGGATCCGCGTCTATGACCGCGATGAAGTCGCTGTCCTTCTCGTCCACGTCCCGGGTCCAGACATAGAGAATCGACTCCTGCTCTCCGGGACCCAGCCCGTGGACGTACACCGATTCGTCCAGTACCGGGTGCCCGGTCCGCGTGATGCCTAGTGCCGCGGCCCCAAGTGCCAGGGCGCCGACGGTCAGATGCTTCCAGCTCATGTGTGCCTCCTTGGTGTTCCACGCCTGTCGCCTCCGGGATGCCGACCGCTCTGGCCGTCCGGACGCGGGCTTCGATACGGCGCGCATAGACTACCGGTTGCCCCGGTGGGCTTCCAGAGCTAGAATCGCCACTTCCGGTTCATTTGTGCCACGGAGGCGATATGAATGCGGACCGGCGTCCCGTCAGGGTCAGTCTCGTGGTGGTTCAGGATGCGCTGATGTCGTGCCTCACAAGCATTTACGACGTCCTGAACTGCTTTGCCAGCCTGAGTACGATCGATCCCGGCATTCCCCCGGACTCTCCCTTCGAAGTCACGCTGGTGGGTGCGGGCTCGACGCCGATCACCACGGCCAGCGGCCTCAAGGTCAGCGAGCACCGGTCACTGCAGAGCGTAACCCGGACCGATATCGTGATCGTCCCCTCGCTCCTGGTCCGCGACCGGGCGTGGGTGCCGGGCCGGTATCCGGAACTGGTGGCGTGGTTGGCGGCCATGCACCGCAAGGGCGCGATCCTCTGCTCGGCATGTTCCGGTGTTCTGCTCCTGGCCGAAACCGGGCTGCTCGACGGGCAGGATGTCACTATTCACTGGGCCTATACCCGAACCTTCCAGGAGAACTTCCCGAGGGCCCGGCTCCAGGTGGCCCGGGCCCTCGTGGCCAGCGGGAAGAACCAGGAGTTTGTCATGTCGGGAGCATCCGCGTCCTGGCACGATCTCATTCTCTATCTGATTGCACGGTATGTCGGCCCGGCGGCGGCGCAGGCCATTACCCGGTTTCTGATGTTGGAATGGCACCGGGACGGCCAGGCACCGTATGTGATGTTTCAGGAGCCGGCCGGCCATCACGACGTGGTCGTTTCCGAAGCCCAGCGGTGGCTGCGGGAGCATCACAGCGTTGCGAATCCGGTTGAGGAACTGGTGAAGCGGTCCGGCGTCGCGGAGCGAAGCTTCAAACGAAGGTTCAAACAGGCAACCGGCTGGGCACCGATCGCCTACGTCCAGCGGCTCCGGATTGAAGATGCGAAACGCCGGCTGGAGCAGACCGACGCATCAATCGAGGAGATCAGCTGGAAGGTCGGCTATGAGGATGCGGCGTTCTTCCGCCGGCTGTTCCGGCGGGTGGTCGGACTGCCGCCCGGTGCCTACCGGAGGAAGTTCAGACTGCCGGCCGCCACGAAACCGCCCGCCGTCCCCCCACGGTTCGGAGCCCTGCGTGCCTGATCGGACCGTGCTCATCACCGGCGCCAGCAGCGGCATCGGTGCCGCGCTCGCCGGGCAGGCGGGGGCAGGTGAGGGCAAGGGAGGGCAAGTGAGGCCAGGTGAGGGCATGTGGGGAAGTCCCGGCTTCGGCCCTGGGCCCGAGATGTTTCGCCCGTCCCGGGCCGCCATTACGTTCGTAGCATGCCTGACATCGAACCCCTGCCGTTCCGGCTGCGCGTTCCCGGCGAAGACACCGTGGACTACCGCGGTGCCAGGTCGATTTCCTGGCGGATCGAGGGCCTCCTGCACCTCGAAGGCGACATGCTCGTCTTCGAATGGTCCGGGGTCCGCAAGGAGGATCGCGCCGGAGTCGGCGGCGTCAAGTCGGTTCAGGAGGAACTCCCCCACGAAGTGCAGAACGTGCCGGTCGAGTGGATTTCCGAGGTCACCATGGGCGGCATCTGGGTCCTGCCCAGCCTGATCCTCCGGGCCCGGAGGCTGGACGCCTTCGAGGGGGTGCCTTCCGCCCGGCCGGGCTACCTCCGGCTTCGACTCCGCCGGAGGGACGTGGATTGCGCGCGGGCCATGCTGCGCGCCATCCGGGAAGCGACGGAACTGGACGTGTTCGGGGGAAGAGCTTCGAATTCGGATCCTCGCCTCGGGCGGGGTGAGACGTGAGCCGCATCCGGGTCCGGGCTCCCGGGGAGGTGCTGTGAGGGCGTTGCCGTTCTCCCATTCGCAGTTTCTGGATGTGTTCGCGGCGTACAACACGAGCCTGTTTCCCTGGATCGCTGGGCTCTGGATCGCGTCGCTTGCCGTCGTCGCATTCCTGTATACCCGCCGGAGCCTCTCATGGCCGGTAACGGTCCTGCTCGCGGGACTCTGGCTCTGGGGCGGGATCGTCTATCATCTCCTCTATTTCGCCCGCATCAACCCTGCGGCGCGGCTCTTCGGGCTCCTGTTCCTGGTCCAGGCCGCGCTGCTGCTGGGAACCGCGCTCCGCCGCCCGCTGGCATATGCCCGCGGCCGGAGCGTCCGCCAGGTGCTCGGCGCCGTCTTTCTGACCTACGCGCTGCTCTATCCCGGCCTGGCCATGGCGCTGAAGCTGTCATTCCCCCGGACCCCGACTTTCGGCGTGCCGTGTCCGACGGTGCTCCTCACCACCGGATTCCTCCTGCTGCTGCCGCATCCGGGCCGGTTGCTGCTCATCATCCCGCTCCTGTGGTCACTCATTGGCGGCTCCGCCGCCATCCTCCTTGGTATGACGCCCGACTACATGCTGCTGGCCGGGGCCGGGGTGCTGCTGATCGTGGCGGTTCGGCCCGGACTCATCCCGGCCACGTCGCCGGGGCCGGCGGCCTGACCGGCACTGCCGGTGGAGCGATTCGCCTCTATCTTCATCCCCGGCACCCGGCACCCGGCACCCGGCACCCCTGACCCCGGACTCCCTCGCATGCCTACCCGCCGCGATTTCGTCGCTACCACCGGTTCCGCCCTGTTGGGCCTCGCCGCAGCACCCGCGATCCTCCCCCGGCGCCGGGCGCTTGACCTGGTGATCCGCGGCGGGACGGTTTTCGATGGAACCGGAAGTCCCGGCGTCGAACGCGATCTCGCCATTCTGGACGGGCGGATCGTCGAGATCGCGGAGCGGATCCGGCAGACCGGGACCGAGGAGTTCGACGCCCGGGGGCTGGCCGTGGCGCCGGGGTTCATCGATATCCACTCGCACGGCGACAGCAATCTGGACGAGGATCCCCGGGCCGAATCGCTGATCCGCCAGGGTATCACCACGATCATCGTCGGCCAGGACGGTGACTCGGCCGCGACCGGAGAGACGGCCGGCCTCGCGCCCGACTCCACCCCGGGTTCCTTCACCGATCTCTTCCGGGGCATCGAACGGCTGCAGCCGGCGGTCAATGTGGCGTCGATGGTGGGCCTGGGCACCGTGCGGGGCGCCGTCATCGGCGAGCGCGATCGTCCCGCGACCGGTGAAGAACTGGCCCGGATGACCCGGATGGTGGAGAGCGCGCTGGCACAGGGCGCCTGCGGCGCCTCGTCCGGACTGGAGTACACCCCCGGCGCCTTTGCCTCGCGGGAGGAACTCATTGCCCTGTGCCGGCCGCTGGCGCCGGCGGGGCTGCCCTATGCCACGCACATGCGGAATGAGGACGACCGAGTGCTCGAGGCGATCGACGAGGCGATCGCCGTGGCCCACGGCGCGGGCTGCCCGCTGCAGATTTCTCACCTCAAGATGCAGGGCCCCCGGAACTGGGATAAGCTGGACCAGGCCTTCGTTCGCATCGCGCAGGCCCGCGCGGCGGGTATGGACGTCGCCTTTGATCGCTATCCCTACGTGGCGTACCAGACCGGTCTCACCAATCTGTTTCCCGTCTGGAGCCGGGACGGCGGCATCGACGCGTTCCTCGGCCGGCTGAACGATCCGGCCGCCGCCGGCCGGATCAGGCAGGAGGCCCTGGCCAAGGTCGATCTGCTCGGCGGATGGGACAACGTTATGGTCACCAGCGTGCGCGCCGAGGAGGACAAGCCCGCGCAAGGGCAGCACCTGGGCAGCTACGCCCGGAGCCTGGGGGTCGACCCGTACGAGCTTGCCGTGGGGTTGCTGCGCCGCAGCCATGGCGGCGTCGGAATGGTCGGATTCGCCATGAGCGAAGGGAATCTGGAACGCATTCTGAACCACCCGCTCAGCATGGTCTGCTCCGACGGTGGGAGCTATGCGATCGATGGTCCCACCCGTCGCGGAAGCCCGCATCCGCGCGGACTCGGGACCTTCCCGCGGGTGCTGGGCCACTACGTGCGGGTCGGCAAGATCCTGAAGCTGGAAGAGGCGATCCGCAAGATGACCGCCTTCCCGGCCGCCCGCGTCCGCCTGTCGGACCGGGGCCGGCTGGCACCGGGACAGGCCGCCGACGTCGCCGTGTTCGATCCGGCCAGGGTGGAGGATCGAGCCACCTTCGAGGATCCATTTCAGTATCCGGTCGGGGTCTCCCTGGTTGTGGTGAACGGCGCCGTCGCGTTGCGGGAGAGAGAACGACGCCTCCCTGGTGCAGGGAAGGCGTTGCGGCCGCAGCCGCGGTCCAGCTGACCTCCACCCGCCGCGCGGGCGGTAGGCCCCGGTACGCTCCTCACGGTCCACCCATGCATATCGTCATTCCCGACGACTATCAGAACGCCGTTCGCGGCCTGGAGTGTTTTCACAAGCTGGACGGCCACCGGGTCACGGTCTTCCGGGACACCGTCCGCGACCTCGATTCCCTCGCCCGACGGTTTGAAGATGCCGACGCGCTGGTCCTGATCCGGGAACGGACCAGTATCACGGCCGAACTGCTGGATCGCCTTCCGAAGCTGCGTCTGATCAGCCAGACCGGGCGCGGCACGGGTCATATCGATCTGGCGGCGTGCCGGCGGCACGGGGTGACGGTGGCCGCCGGTAGCGGCTCCCCGCATGCGCCGGCGGAACTGACCTGGGCGCTGGTGCTGGCGGCGATGCGCCACGTGCCGCGTGAGGTCGAGCGGATGCGCCGGGGCGAATGGCAGGGCAGTCTGGGGACGGGGCTTCGCGGACGGATGCTGGGAATCTGGGGGTATGGGAAGATCGGGACGCTGGTCGCCGGTTACGGGCGGCAGTTCGGGATGACGGTGCTGGTCTGGGGCAGGGAAGGCTCCCGGGCGCGGGGCGCCGCTGATGGCCACCTGGTGGTGTCCGGCCCCGACCAGCTCTTCGAGGAATCCGATGTGCTTTCGCTGCACCTGCGCCTGACGGCGGACACGCGGGGCGTGGTGTCCGGCCAGGCCCTGGGCCGGATGAAACCGACCTCACTGCTGGTGAACACCAGCCGCGCCGAACTGATCGAGCACGGGGCACTCGAGCGGGCGCTGGGCCTGGGGCGTCCGGGGATGGCGGCGGTCGACGTTTACCAGGAGGAACCGGTTGTCGGGGGCGCGCATCCGCTCCTGAAGCTGGACAATGCCCTGTGTACTCCTCATCTGGGCTACGTGGAGCAGGACACCTACGAACTCTACTTCGGCCAGGCCTTCGATCGCGTGCTGGCGTTCGCGTCCGGCCGCCTGGCCCCGGGGGGGCCGGGCTCCGGATCCTGAATCACTCCGCCTGCCGCGGCGCCCGCTGGTCGGCTCCTCCCTGGTGCAGGATGAGTCCGTTTACCTGTCCTGCTTCGTCCCGTGTGAAGCTGATCCGGGCATCCACCACCTTGAGGAAGAACTCATCCCTGGCGCTGGGGTAGAGGCGGAATGCTCCCTGTCCCGTCGCCTGGCCGGTGAGCTGGTCTCCCTCGCGCCTGATGGTGATGGCAAACGCCGGTGTCAGGGGATACGTCCCCACGTACTCCTCGAGTTCCCCGGCCGGCAGGGTGATTGCCGCCCGCACCGGATTCATCGGTATCGACGGGTCCAGCAGGTGGAAGCCGATGTCGTCGATATTCTCCGGAGAGTTCGTCAGGACGACCGCGCCGGTCTGTCGCGCGCGATCGTACCCCGCCCAGCTGTGATAGCCGCCGGTTCCGCCGTTGTGCCAGACGATGTTCCGGTCCGGTCGGACCAGGATGTGCCAGCCGAGTCCCATTTTCATCGCCGGTGATCCGGCGTCCGCCCTGGGCCGTACCGCCAGGGCGAAGGCGGAGTCCAGCGGGGTCGAAACCAGGCCCAGGGCCGCCGAGAGGAAGCGC
>JBFXBG010000049.1:0-23509 GCA_050183505.1 Gemmatimonadales bacterium
CGCGCGGCGGCCCCGCGCAGCACCCACGAAGCACTACAGCACGACTGCGCACGTGAAGAACTCCGCGACCTCTGTTCCTCTGCGGAGACAGCAACACGATCGGGCACGGGGCTACGGAAGCAAACCAGGTCTCCACTTGTGCTCTCTTCACCGCGGAGACGCGGAGGCGCGGAGGACCCGCGGAGCAACCATGAAGCACTACAGCACGACTGCGCACGTGATGAACTCCGCGACCTCTGCCCCTCTGCGGTAAAAGCAACACGAGCGGGCCCCGGGCGACAGAGGAACAATCGAGGCTATTGGTGATTGGATGATTGGGGGTTGGATGATTGAGCGAACGCGGGCTATGTCCTGAGGCAGCAACTGTCACGGCAGCTTGAGTGCCACCAAATCATCCAATCACCAATCATCCAATCCTCCAATCCTCTCCGTGGTGCACACTCATGCTTCGTACCGTTTTGTTCGTCGATCCGCCCGCGTTCTGTACCGCGGTGGAAGAGCTGGTGGCGCCGGCGCTCCGGAGCCGGCCGATCGTGATCGCGCCGCCGGGAGCGGACCGCGCCACGGTGCTGGCGCTGTCGGACGAGGCGCGCTGCGCCGGGATCAGCCGCGGGATGCCGCTGGCCCGGGCCCGGAAGCTCTGCCCCCGGGACCTGGTCATTCTCCCGCCCAATCCCCGCCTCTATGCCCGGGCCTCGCGCGCGCTGCATCTGGTGCTGCGCCGCTACGCGCCGCTCATCGAACCGCGGGGCTATGGCCGCGCCTTTCTCGACCTCACCGGCACCGGCCGGCTCTTCGGCCCGGCGATCGACGTGGCCGCGCGGATCGCGCGGGAATCCCGGGAGGAAGTGCGCCTGGCCCTGGCGGCGGGCGTGGCGACGAACAAGTGCGTGAGCGAAACGGCCGTGAGGGCGGTGCGGACGGACCGTCGGACCGTCGGACCGTCGGACCGTCTCGATCCAATGGAGATCCGGGCAGGGATCGAGTCCTCGTTTCTCGCTCCGCTTTCAGTCGAGATCTTTCCCGACGTGCCCGATCCGATCCGGGATCGGCTGGAGGATTACCAGCTCGAGCTGATCGGCGAGGTCGCCGGGCTGGATGTGGCGCAGGCGTGTACCGTCTTCGGCCGCGCCGGGGGCGAGCTGGTCTGGCGGGCGCGGGGCGTGGATCCCCGGCCGGTATTGCCGCCGGCCCTCAAGGCGGAATTCCGCATGGAGCACACTCTCGCCACCGACACGAACGATATCGGCGTACTGCACCCGCTGCTCCGCCGGATGACCGAGCAGCTGGGCCGCCGGCTCCGGCAGCGGCAGCTCACCGCGCAGCGGATGGTGCTGGACCTGGTCTACGCCGACTACAAGCGCGGCCGCCGGAGCCTTTCCCTCAAGGCCGCCGCGATGGACGTGGAACTGTGGGACGCCGCGCGCCGGGCGTTCACCCTGGCCTGCACCCGCACCGTGGCGGTGCGGACCGTGGCGCTGACGGTGGACCGGCTGGCGGAGGCGGAGGTGCAGCTGGAGCTGTTTGGGGAGTCGGACAGGCGGGCAGGCGGACAGGCGGGCGGAGTTGATCGTCAGGCCCTGCAGCAAGCGATCGACCGGATCCAGTCGCGTCTGGGGATGCGAGGGATTCTTCACGGAATGGCGCTGAACACCGCCACTGCCCGCCAGCCCGCCTGTCCGCCTGCCCGCCCGCCGGCCCGCCTTACCACTCCAGCACCGTCTTCCCGAACGTCTCGTCCCGTTCCATCGCGGCGTGGGCCAGCGCCAGATCACTCATATGCATGACCCTTCCCACGACGGGGCGCAGGAGCGGCGCGGCTTTCGGACCGGCCTCGAACAGCGGGAGCATGCGGTTCATGAACTCGCGCACCAGGGGGATCCGTTCCGCCAGGGTCCGGGCACGCATGACGCTGCCGATGATCTCGAGCCGCTTGCGCAGAATGGGCGAGAGGTCGGCCTCGGCCCGGGGCCCGGTCAGGAGGCCCAGTATCACCAGCCGGCCGCGGGGGCCAAGCGCGGCCAGGTTGTCGTTGAAGGCGGTGCCGCCGAGCACGTCGAGGATGACGTGGACCGGCTCGTCGATCGCGTGCAGGAAGCCGGGAGACCCGCGGCCGGTTTCGATGGCGACGTCGAGCCCGTACTCCCGGGTGCGGGCCAGCTTCTCCGGTGTACGGGAGGTGCCCAGGACCGTGGCGCCCAGGTGCCGGGCGATCTGGCAGGCGGCGGTGCCGACCCCGCTCCCCGCGGCGTGGATCAGCACCCGCTCGCCCCGCTGGAGCCGGCCGCGGAAGACGAGGGCGTCGTACGCGGTGAGGAACGCCTCGGGGACGGCCGCCGCATCGGTGAACGGCATGCCGGCGGGCATCCCCATGGTTTCGTCCTGATGGACCACGACGAACTCGGCATGCGCCCCGCCGCCCACCAGTCCCATGACCCGGTCGCCCCGGCGCCAGCGGGAGACGCCTTCGCCCAGACTCTCGATTTCTCCGGCGTACTCCAGGCCGGGGATGTCCGCCGGCCAGCCGGGCGGCGCGGGATAGCGGCCCTTCCGCTGCAGGATGTCGGCCCGGTTCAATCCCGCCGCCCGGACCCGCACCCGCACCTGATGCGGCCCCGGCTCGGGCGAGGGCACATCGCGCAACTGAATGACGTCGGTGCCGCCGGAGGCGGCGTAGATCATGGCATGCATGAAGAGAAGATAGAGGGGTTGGATGGTTGGATGATTGGTAATTGGATGATCTGGTGGCACTCAGGCGGCCGTGATGGTTGCCACCTTACGACGAGACCCGATGTTCGCTCAATCATCCAAGCACCAATCATCCAATCATCCAATTCCTCTGCGGTGCCCAGATGGCCCCCTCGAGCTTCTCGGTCGCGTCGATCGCCGCCGGCAGATGTTCCAGCTCCTCGACATGCCGGGCCATGACCAGCGCCGAGATCGCCGCATCGAAGGCATCGGACGAGGACGCGGCCATGAGCCGGTGTTCCATCGAGAGAGAAGGATAATGCGCTCCCAGATACGTCATCCGCGCCATGGCATCGGACTTGACCACCTGCCCGGTGAGCAGGCGGGGATAGATCTCCACCAGGCAGGGCCAGCCGGGCCGGTCGAAAGGCCAGACCGAGAAGCGCTCCTGGTGCAGCCGGCGGAGCAGCCGCATGCCCCGGAGCGAGCCCGGGCCCACCTGGCTCGGCCCCACCAGCTGGAAGACCGACGTGGGGCCGCCCGGCAGGCCGGCCGCGCGGAAGCGCCCGCGCAGACTCTCTTCGGTGCGGCGGAAGTGCGCCGGCAGCGGCGGCCGTTTCATCGGGCCGGGATGCCGGCCCCAGAAGGGCGGCGGACAACCCGCGAGCCAGTCCTCACCCTCGGCCTCGACCAGGGTCCACAGCTCATAGGCGTTCCGGAGCCCGCGGTCCTCAAAGAACCAGGCCGGCAGCGAGAACGCGAAGTCCAGCCCGACGATCAGGCGGGACGACTCCGCCGCCACCGCCACCAGATGCTCGGCGACCTGATCCCGGTCGCGCCCGTTCTCCAGCCGGGCCAGCCGGCCATCCACGGCTTCGGCCAGCCAGATCTTCTCCCGCGCGTTCCGCGGATTGCGGTCGCCCGACCAGTCGACGGCGATGATGCGCAGTGACATGACGCCGGAGAATCTACCGGCGGTACGGGTCGGCGGAAGAGCGGCAGATTTCAGAGTGGAGAGGGCAGAGTGTGAATTGATTGGATGATTGGATGATTTGTGATTGGATGATTGGGTGAACGTCCCGGCGTTCTCCTGAGGCGGCAACCGTCACGGAAGCTCGAGCGCCACCAAATCATCCAACCACAAATCATCCAATCATCCAATCACCAATCACTCAATCAGCAATTGTCGCTTGTCCTCCGTGTCACCGTGACAAAAGGCCCTCGACTCCTCGACCCCTAGACTCTCATGTCCACCTACTGCGACATCGCTCCCGGCCACGAATGGCACGGTCCCTATCACGACACCGAGTACGGCTTCCCGGTGGCGGACGACGCCGCGCTATTCGAGCGGCTCATCCTGGAAATCAACCAGGCCGGGCTCTCCTGGCTCACGATCCTGAAGAAACGGGAAGGGTTCCGAAGGGCCTACCGCGGGTTTGATCCCGCGAAAGTCGCCCGGTTCGGAGCGGTCGACCGGCGCCGGCTGCTTGACGATGCCGGAATCATCCGCAACCGGCTCAAAATCGACGCGGCGATCGCCAACGCCAAGACCGTCCTGGCCCTGCGGGAGCGCCACGGCTCGTTCAAGGCCTGGGTCGATGACCACCATCCACGCCCGAAGGCCGACTGGGTGCAGCTCTTCCGCAGGACCTTCCGCTTCACCGGCGGAGAGATCGTCGGCGAGTTCCTGATCAGCACCGGCTACCTCCCCGGCGCGCACCGGGAGAACTGCCCGGTGTACCGGCGGGTGCTGCGGGCCAGGCCGGCGTGGAAGGTGAGGAGTGAGAAGTGAGAAGGATTTTACCACGGAGCCACGGAGCGGCACGGACGATTGATAATTGGATGATTGGGGATTGGATACTAAGTCGAACGCCGGGCTTGTCCTCAGGCGGCAACCGTCCCGGCAGCTTGAGTGCCACAAATCATCCAATCACAAATCATGCAATCATCCAATTCCCTGATCCCCAATTGCTCTCTCGATGTTCGCCCACCTCCACCTCCACACTCACTTCTCCTTCGGGATCGGCGCCTCGAGCCCCGACGCGCTGGTACAGGCTGCCGTGCGCCGCGGGTTCGCGACGCTCGCGTGTACCGACACCAACGGCGTCTACGGCGCGGTGGAGTTTCAGCAGGCCGCCGAGGCGGCGGGGATTCGCCCGATCCTGGGCGCGGTGCTGAGCACGGAGGATGAAGAAACCGTCGCCCTGGCGATGGATGACCGGGGATGGGCGGGACTCTGCCGGGCGATAACCGAGCTGCGCTGGGCGGAAAGACGGAAAGACGGAAAGACGGAAGGGCGGGTGGGAGGACTGTCCGCCAGTCCGCCCGCCCGCCTGTCCGTCCTCCTGCAGAACCACCCGGGCCTCGTCCTCCTCTCCCGTGACGTCCGGTTCCTCGAGCGGATCGTCGAGGCCAGCGGGCCGGAGAACGTCTGCGCCGAACTGGTGCCGGGGAAGGAGCGTCACACGGTGCTGGCGGCAGCCCGGCGGCTGGGGATTCCGCCGGTTGCCACCAACGCCGTCGTCATGGCCAATCCGGAGGACTGGCCCCGCCACCGGCTGCTCCGCGCGATCTCCTTGAACACGACGCTTTCCGCTCTTCCGTCTTCCCGCCTTTCCCCGCGGGAGGCCTGGCTCCGTCCCGCGGCCGATCTCGCCCGGTTCTTCCCCGACTGTCCCGAGGCGCTCACCAACGCCGCCGCGCTCGCCGAGCGGTGCCGCTACCGGATCCCGTTCGGGCGGGTGGTGCCGCCACGGCTGGCCGGGCATGAGGACGCGCTGGCACAGCTGCGCGCATTGGCGTACGAGGGGGCGCAGCGGCGGTACGGCACCATCGCCCCGATCACGCGGGACCGGCTGGAGCACGAACTCGCCATCATCGGGATGAAGGGCTTCGCCGATTATTTCCTGGTGGTGCGGGACATCGTCCAGCACGGGCCGACCCACTGCGGCCGCGGGTCGGTTGCCAACTCGGTCGTGAGTTACTGTCTCGGCATCACCCACGTCGAGCCGCTCGGCGCGGGGCTCCTGTTCGAGCGGTTCCTCAATCCCGAACGGAAAGACCCGCCGGACATCGATCTGGATTTCCCCTGGGATGAACGGGACAAGGTTCTGGCATACGTATTTCAGCGGTATCCCCATCCTCGGGCGGCGATGGTGTCCAACCACAACTGTTTCCGGCTGCGGGGCGCCTTGCGGGAGGTGGCCAAGGTACATGGCCGGCCACCCGGCGAGATCCGCGAGGTCACCCGGCGCATTCCCTGGTACAACGAGGAAGCGTCACTGCCCGACCTGATGCACACCCATCCCAACTTCCGGGCACTGGAGCTGCCGGCGGTGTGGCGGGAACTGGCGGCACTGGCGGAACCCCTGATCGGGGTGCCGCGGCACCTTTCGCTCCACCCGGGCGGGGTGGTCATCGCGCCGAATGCGCTCACCGATTACGTGCCGATCGAGATCGCGGCGAAGCAGCTGGACGGCTTCCCCGATCTGCCGGTGCCGGTGATCCAGTTCGAGAAGGACGGCGCCGAGGATGCCGGACTGGTGAAGATCGACCTGCTGGGCAACCGGTCGCTGGCCGTGATCCGGGACGCGATCGCGGCGGTGCACACCCATACCGGCCGGCAGATCGACTACACCACCATGGGGCCGGGGGACGACGAAAAGACCCGGGCGCTGTTCCGGACCGGGCAGACCATGGGCGTGTTCTACACCGAGTCGCCCGCCTCGCGCCTGCTCTGCCAGAAGAGCCGGGCGGAAACCTTCGACCTGCTGGTGCTCAACACCAGTATCATCCGGCCCGCGTCGAACCGCTACATCCGCACCTACCTCGAGCGGCTGCACGGCAAGCCGTATGAGCCGCTGGCGCCCTGTCTGCAGGACGTGCTGAGCGACACCTTCGGCATCATGGTCTACCAGGAAGACGTGGTCAACGTCTGCGCCACCTTTGCCGGCATGCCGCTCGCCACCGGCGACGGGCTCCGTAAGGCACTCTCGAAGAAGCGCCCGCACAAGCGGCTGGCGGCCTACGCCGAGGAGTTCTTCGCCGGCGCGGCGGCGCTGGGGCGGGATGCCGAGACGGCGAGGAAGGTCTGGGAAATGGTCATGTCCTTTGCCGGATACAGCTTCTGCAAGGGACACTCGTGTTCCTACATCCAGGTGGCGCAGCACTCCTGCTACCTGCGGGCCAACTATCCGGCGGAGTTCATCGCCGCGGTGCTGTCGAACGGGGGCGGGTTCTACCATCCCTTTGCCTACGTGGCCGACGCGCTCCGGCTGGGCCTCACCGTGCTGCCGCCGGACATCAACGAGAGCACCTACCGCTGCCGGGGCCGGGGCGGCATGGTACGGATCGGGTTCCAGTTCGTGAAGGGGCTGAGCAGCGCAGGGCTGGATAAACTGGAAGCCGGGAGGACGGCCGGACGGTCAGACGGTCAGACGGTCGGACGGCCGGACGGTCCGACGGGCAGCAGGGGCGGCGCCGGGTATGATCCGTATCGGAGTCTCGAGGATTTGCGGCGGCGGACCGGGCTCGGGAACGACGATCTCCGGATTCTCATCAAGGTCGGGGCGCTGGACAGTATCGCCCAGGGACGGACCCGGCCGATGATGCTGTGGGAGGTGGACTCGGACGGAAAGGCGGAAGGACGGAAAGGCGGAACGCACGTACCGGCGCTTGCCATCGGGCAGAGCGGCTTTGAGGGGGACCGTCCGTCCTTCCGCCCTTCCGTCCTTCCGCCTCTCCGGGAATACTCGGCTTCCCGCCGCCGCAAACTCGAATACGAACTGCTCGGCTTCACCACCGAGGGACATCCGATGGACCTGTTCGAGGAGCAGTTGTCCCGGTATCGGGTCGTGCGGAGCCCCGAGTTGCCGGCGCATGTGGGGCGGCACGTGCTCTGCGCCGGGCTGCTCACCACGTCCAAGCCGGTTCACACGGTGAAGGACGAGCCGATGGAGTTCGCCACCTTCGACGACGGCCGGGGGCTGATCGAGACCGTGCTGTTCCCGGATGTGTATCGGAACCGGGGGCATGTGCTGTTCGATCCGGGGCCGTTTCTGTTCCGGGGCAAGGTCGAGGAAGAGTTCGGCGCGGTAACGGTGACGATCACACATCTTGACCGGCTGGAGCGGGCGATCGCAAGGAGAAGTGGATGATCGGGTGATTGGGTGATTGGATGATTGAGTGATTGGATGATTGGGTGACCGTTGAGATCTGCGTGGCGGGCTCGGTCCGGCTCTGGCTTCCGGCTGCTTGCCTCACCACGGAGCCACGGAGACCGCGGAGGGGGCACGGAGGAGCTTTGGGGGGGGAGGATTGTAGTCCCGCGACTGATCCACTCCATGATGCTCTGCCTTCCGGCTGCTTACCTCACCACGGAGCCACGGAGACCGCGGAGGGGGCACGGAGGAGCATTTGTGGGGAAGGATTGTGGTCCCGCAACGATCCACTCCATAACGCTCTGCCTTCCGGCTGCTTGCCTCACCACGGAGCCACGGAGACCGCGGAGGGGGCACGGAGGAGCTCTTGTTGCCACATGGCAGACTCTCCCAGCCAATGAACAAGCAGTTGCTCCGCGCATCACCGTGTTCTCCGTGTCTCCGTGGTGTGCAGTTAGATTCCTGACATGCGCGTGATCCTTGCCGGAGCCACCGGGCTGGTCGGGGGCGAATGCCTCCGCCGGCTTCGCGCGGTGCCCGACGTGACCGAGACCGTCACCCTGGCGCGGCGGGCGTTCGAACCGCCGCCGGGGGCCGGCACCGTGCGGATCGAGGTGGTCGACTTCGACCGGCTGGACGACTACGCCGGTCTGTTCCGTGCCGATGCCCTGATCTGCGCCCTCGGCACCACCATCAAACAGGCCGGTTCTCAGGACGCCTTCCGGAAGGTCGACTACGACTACCCGCTGGCCCTGGCCCACACCGCGCACGGCGCCGGCGTCTCCCACTATCTCCTGATCAGTGCCCTCGGCGCCGATGCCGACAGCCGCGTCTTCTACAACCGGGTCAAGGGAGAGATCGAACGCGCCGTCTCGGCGGTTCCCTTCCCCCGGGTGTCGATCTTCCGCCCGTCGCTGCTGCTGGTGACTCGCAAGCAGTTCCGCCTGGGCGAGGAGGTCGGCAAACGACTCGCGTTTCTGTTTCCGGACAGGTACAAACCGATCCAGGCCGCCACCGTGGCGGCCGCGGTCATCTCCGCCCTCGGACGCTCCGATACGGGAGTCAGATTCTACGAATCACGGGAGATGCGGCGCGAATTCATCCGCGGTTCATCTTGACCGCCATGCACCCTGCACTCGGCACCCTGCACTCTGCACCCTACCCTCCCTTTCGATCCCCCTTCACAGCCGCTTCATCGTCCTCGCCCTAGCTTGACCCCATCGCAGGCATTTCCGCCTGCGCGGGAATCCATGACGACGAGGCCTCCGATGCGTACCAGACTGATGCTCACTTCCGGACTCGCGGCCCTGGCGGCCGTCGCCTGCAGCGGCGGCAAGCCCTCGGCCGACCGGGCCGCTTCGGAGCGGGTCAACACGGCCCAGCTTGCCGCGTTCTCCCCGCTGCCGGAGGTCATCCGGTCCGACGCCAACCCGGTCACCGCGGCCAAGGTGGATCTCGGCCGCCGGCTGTACTACGAGACGCTCCTCTCCAACAGTCACGATGTCTCCTGCAACAGCTGCCACGCGCTCAATGCCTACGGCGCGGACGGACGGAAGTTCAGCATGGGCGACCGGGGCCAGTTCGGCGGCCGGAACGCCCCCACCGTCTACAACGCCGCCGGCCACCTGGCGCAGTTCTGGGATGGCCGCGCGGGTACCGTTGAAGAACAGGCTCTCGGGCCGATCCTGAATCCGGCCGAAATGGCCATGCCGGATTCGCTCGAAGTCCTGCGGCACCTCCGAGCGGACACCGGGTACGTGGCCGCATTCCGGGCAGCGTTTCCGGACGAGGCGCAGCCGGTCACCTACGCCAACGTCGGCCGGGCCATCGGCGCGTTCGAACGCGGGCTCGTCACCCCCTCCCGCTGGGACCGCTTCCTCGAAGGCGACAGCTCGGCGCTGACGCCGCTGGAGAAGCAGGGATTCAACGACTTCGTCCAGGCCGGGTGTGCCGGCTGCCACAACGGGATGTTCGTCGGTGGGGCGTCGTTCCAGAAGGTGGGGCTCGCTCAGGCGTGGCCGGAACAGGCGGACAGCGGCCGGTTCGCGGTCACGAAGAAGCTGCAGGACATCATGGTCTTCAAGGTACCGTCGCTCAGGAACGTGGAGCGCACCGCGCCCTACTTCCATGACGGTTCGGTCGGTGACCTGGGTGAAGCGGTGCAACGGATGGCCCGCTACCAGCTGGGGCGGGAGCTGAATCCCGCCGAAGAGAAGGCCATCACCGCCTGGCTCGAGTCCCTCACCGGGGAGATTCCGGCGGACTACATCGCGTACCCCAGGCTCCCTGAGTGAGCCGCGGAATCCGCTGAAGAGCCCGGAGACGGACCGAACGCGGATTTGGCAGTGAACAGAGTCGGCGCAGAAGGCGCTGAAGCACGCGGATCCGGTTGGCCCGATAAACCTCCCGCGCCGTTTCAGCGTCTTTCCGTGTCTTTCTGCGGTATCTGCGTTCGCGTTGACCAGCCTGGCGCGCCTAGGTGGTTTCGCCGCTGGGCTCGAGCAGCCCCCGGATCTCCACCTCCGCATCGATCCTCGCCCCGACATTCCGCGCGGCTTCCAGATCCCGGGTGATTTCATCCAGGCCGGCCTGCCCGGCATGCATCCGCAGCAGGTCCAGCCGGATGGCTTCCAGCGCGCCGACGACCTCCGGGAGCCGCTCGACCGCCGCGTCTCCTCCCCGCATCCGCAGTGCCTCGGCTTCCCGCTGCAGCCGCTCAACCAGCGCCGGCACCTCCGCCAGCTGACGCCGGTCGGCCGCCGGCAGGGCGGCGAAGAGTTCCCCGGCCGCCGCGCCGAGCATCACCTCGGTCGGCTCCCCTCCGGTGGGCAGCAGCGGGGTCTTCCACAGGCCCAGTCCGGCAATACCGAAGATCAGGCGCCCGAGCCGGCCCTGCAGCATCCGGCGCCACAGGCTCTTGCCCCGCCGGACGTCCCGCCAGATCGTCCGGATCATCATGGTGGGGAGAATGACCATGCCGGCGGCCCCGGCGATCGCGAGCACGGTATTCACATCGGCGGTCGCGAGCCAGGTGGCGACGGCCGTCTTGATGATGCCGATACCGGTGCCGATGATGGTCTCGCGCCTGATGCCTTTCCGGGCTAATGGAGACAGCGCTTCTTCTTCGGCCTGGTTGCGGTCCTCCAGAGCGAGGGCCGGCCGGACGGCCGCGAGGTCGTACCCCTGGCGGCGGAGCCTTCGGGCTGCGTAGAGCACCTGGCCGAAGCGAATCGCGCCGAGTCCGGCCAGCAGGCCGGTTGCCGGCAGCAGCACCAGACTCGCCACCCAGTCGTTGAATCCGAACACGACGCCCAGGGCGGCCACGCTCACCCCGGCAGCGCCGAGCAGCGTACCGATCTCCGAGCCCGCCGCGTCGGCGTCCCGTACGTAGCCGCGGACCGGCGCGGGGATATCGACGACCGGGCCCCGCGCGTCCCGCACCGCTTCCGCCAGTTCATCGGCGGAGTCGAATCGCGCGGCCGGATCCTTGGCCAGGCACCGCTCGACCGCGCGGGAGAACCGGATCGGGAGGAGCGGGTTGACTGCGTTCACCGAAGGAATCGGCGCCAGGGCGTGCTGGGCGATGTATCCGGCCGCGTTGTCGGACTCGTAGGGCAGCCGGCCGGTCGCGGCGTAGAACGCCGTGACACCCAGGGCATACAGATCCGCGCGGCCGTCGACCGGTCCGTTCGCCGCCTGTTCCGGGCTCATGTACTGCGGAGTGCCCGCCGGGAGGCCGCTGCCGGGCGTATTCCCGGCCGATGCCGCACGGGCGATGCCGAAATCCGTCACCATCGCCCGCCCGCTCCCCCGCTCCAGCATGATGTTGTCCGGCTTCACATCCCGGTGCACCACGCCGTTGGCATGCGCGTGTCCCAGCGCCCAGGCGACTTCCTGGACCATCCGCATGAGCTGGCTCGACGGCAGCGGCCCGGCCCGCCGCACCCGCTGGCCCAGCGTCTCTCCGTCGATGAACGCCATCACGAAGAAGACCAGGTCTCCCCGCTCTTCCACCGCGTGGATGGGGACGATGTTCGGATGGGACAACCGGGCCGCGGTGCGGGCCTCGACCAGGAACCGGTGCCGGAAATCCTGATTCCCGGCCAGGGACGGCGGCAGCAGCTTGATGGCGACCGGCCGGTCCAGCGCGACGTCACGCGCCAGGAAGACCACCCCCATGCCGCCACGCCCCAGTTCCCGGTCGAGGGAATACTTCCCGGCGACGGCGCGCTGGAGCGAAATGAACTCGGGGGTCACGGATTCCGACATGGTGCCTTTCGGACGGGCAGACGGTCGGACGGGGAGACGGGGAGACGGGCAGACGGGCGGTCCTCAGTCCTCAGTCCTCAGTCCTCAGTCCTCCAATATTACGCTCCGCCGTTCCACCGGTTATCTTCCCGGCCTCCCTTTCCCTGGACATCTCACATGCGGGCCCTGCTCCTCTGTGGAGCGCTGGTGGTTGCCACCGCGCTCGGCGCGACCCCGGCGCATGCACAGTCCCTGAAGCTCGGCACCTGGACCGGCACGGTCATCCCACCCGACGGCGACCCCGTCGCCGTGACATTCGACGTGGCCATGACGGGCGACACGCTGAAAGTCACCATGCACGTCCCCGAAGCACCCAGCTTCGAGTTCAGCAAGATCCGCTTCGAGGAGGGCAAGCTCCTCTTCAGCTGGATGCCGGGCCCCGAGGTCAGGTGCACGCTGGTGCCCGCCGACGACGGCAGCTACTCCGGTGACTGCATCGACGATACCGGAGAGAGCGGAACCATGAGCATGGTGCCGCCGGAGGCATAGGGCTGGACGGTCAGACGGGCTGGCGGGCTGACCGTCCGTCGGCCCGTCTACCTGGGCAGGCGCTCCGGCATGTCCGCCACCACGTAGGCCATCACGGCCATGGTGGCCACACACAGCGCCATCTCGTGCGGATCCAGCTTGTCGATGGTATCCGCATCGGTGTGGTGAAACCAGAAATACCGGGTGCCGTCCACGTTGAGGCCCATGCCGGGCACGCCTGCCCGCATGACCGGTCCGATATCGGATCCGCCGCCGCCCCGGCTGATGCTGTCGGATCCTGTCGAGTGAAGCAAGCCGGCGACGTCGCGTATGACCGCCATGGCGGCGTCCGACCCGGTGAACCCGAATCCCTCGGGCCGGAAGACGCCCTCGTCGCTCTCGATGGCCAGCACGTGGTTCTTCACGGCGTCACCGAGGGAATCCCGGTAGGCCTCACCGCCGCGGGAACCGTTCTCCTCGTTGGTCCACCCGACGACGCGGATCGTCCGGCGGGGCCGGAGGCCGAGTCGCTGCAGGAGCTTCACCGCCTCCCAGGCGACCACCACGCCGCCGCCGTCGTCCATCGCGCCCTGCCCGACGTCCCACGAATCGATATGGCCCCCCATGACGACGACTTCCTCGGGGTGCTCGGTTCCGGTGATCTCACCCATCACGTTACGGGAAGGTGCGTCCGGCAGCGTCTGCGCCGCCATGGTGAGCCGCACCACGACCTTCTGTCCCCGGTCCTGCATCCGGTGCAGCATCATCGCGTCTTCGACCGTGATCGCCGCATGAGGGATGCGCGTCACCGTCGAGTCGTAGCGCATGACACCGGTATGCGGCGTCCGCATCGAGTATGACGCCACCGAACGGATCAGGCTCGCGACGGCACCCACCCGGGCCGCTTCCACCGCCCCGTTGACCCGGTACTGCACCGTCCGGCCGTAGCTCACGAACGGGGCGTCGAACAGCACGATCTTGCCCCGCGCCTCCGCCGCATGCGCCCGCAGATCCTCGAAGCTGCTCACGACCAGCACCGGCGCGGTGATGCCTTCCGGGGGCGTGCCGATACTTCCGCCCAGGCCCAGCATGGGCAGCTTGAGCACGCGCGGCTCAAGCAGCTCGACCGACTCCGCTCCCCGGACCCAGTGCGGCACCATGACCGGCTGGGTCCGCACGTTCTGGAGGCCGTCGCGCTTCATCTCTCCCTGGATCCAGTCGATGGCGCGCTCCAGACTCTCGGATCCGCTGATTCTGGAGCCGTAGGTATCCACCAGATAGGCGAGGCGCCGGTAGGCCGCGCTGTCGGCCAGGGCGGCCTGGATGATCCGGTCGGCATCCGCCCGGTACTGCCGCTGCAGGGCGGTCGGTGAGCCCCCCTGGCCGGCCGCGACGGGCGGCATGCAAACGCCGAGGACGAGCAGGAGCGTCAAAGCAGTGAGTCGTTTCATGAAGCAATTCCGTCAGGGATGGAGGATGTGAGAGGCGGCACGGCGCAAACCGGCCGGCCGGGTGTAAGATACACGGAACGAACCGGAGCAGCCGCCGGCGGACCCGCCTCCGGCAGCGCGCTCCTCAACCGTTTCAGACATGCGTCACATTCCGCTGGTCCTGCTGCTCGGACTCATCGCCTGGCGCTGCGGCGACGGCAACGGCCCGCCCGCCGGTCAGAGCAGCGTGGGGCTGCTCCAGGTGGCCTCCGGCCTGAGCTTCCCGGTCGATCTTACCAGTCCCCCGGCCGATTCAACCCGGCTGTTCGTGGTGGAGAAGACCGGCACCATTCGTATCGTCCGCAACGGCGCCGTCGTCCCCCGGCCGTTCCTCGATCTGCGCGGTGCCGTCTCGGGCGGCGGAGAACAGGGCCTGCTGGGCCTCGCGTTTCACCCGCAGTACGCGGTCAACGGCCGGTTCGTCGTGGACTTCACCAACCCGAGTGGCGACACCCGCGTGGTGGCCTACCGGGTTTCCGCCGATCCGGACTCGGCGGATCCCGCCACGGCCGACACCATCCTCGCGGTGAGCCAGCCGTACAGCAATCACAACGGCGGTGGCCTCCGCTTCGGGCCGGACGGGTATCTCTATGTCGGCCTGGGTGACGGCGGATCGGCCGGCGACCCGCAGAATCACGGGCAGGATCGCACCGATCTCCTGGGATCGCTGCTCCGCCTGAATATCGACCCGGGGCCGGGCTACACCATTCCGCCCACCAATCCGTATGCCGGCAGCGCCCAGAACCGCCCCGAACTCTGGAACTACGGGTTGAGGAACCCCTGGCGTTTCAGTTTCGACCGCCAGACCGGGGACCTCTATATCGGGGATGTCGGCCAGGGAGACCGCGAAGAGATCGACGTGCAACCGGCCGGCGCACCCGGCGGCGAGAACTACGGCTGGCGGCTGATGGAAGGCACCCGGTGCTACAACCCCGCCAACTGCAACTCCAGCGGCCTCACCCTGCCGGTCCTGGACTACACCCACTCGGACGGATGTTCGGTGACCGGAGGTTACCTCTACCGGGGCCAGGCCGTTCCCGCCCTGCAGGGCCTCTACCTGTACTCCGATTACTGTGCCGGCTGGGTCCGCAGCTTCCGATACCAGAACGGCGCCGCCACCGACCAGCGCTCGTGGCCCACCCTGTCCCCGGGCGGCCAGGTCACCAGCTACGGCGAGGACGCCGCCGGGGAATTGTATCTGCTGGTCGCGGGGGGAACGGTGTTCCGGGTGGTGGAGAAGTAGGCGGACGGTCCGACGGTCCGACGGTCCGACGGTCCGACGGTCAGACGGTCAGACGGTCAGACGGTCAGACGGACCGGCTATTTTCCTCCCATGCTCGATCCCGCCACTCTCCGGTCCCTCGCGGCCGGGATTCCCGAACTGATCCGGTTCGGCACCTCCACCTGGACCTATCCGGGATGGACCGGGCTGGTGTATCACCGGAGCTATCCCGAGCGCGGGGCGGCGGCCAGGATGCTGAAGGAGTATGCGGCGTTCCCGCTGTTCCGCACCGTCGGCATCGATTCCACCTTCTACCGGCCGCCCACCCCGAAGACGTTGCAGGCCTATGCGGCCGCGCTGCCGCCGGGGTTTCCCTGCGTGAGCAAGGTCTGGGACCAAATCACTGTGCATACCCATGCCGGACACCGGGATCAGGCCCGCGCGGGCGAACCGAATCCGTTCTTTCTCGACGCCGATCTGTTTCTCCGGGAAATGTACGAGCCCTACCAGGCCTGGTTCGCCGATCACGCCGGGCCGTTCGTCTTCGAGTTCCAGACGATCGCGCGCCGGGTGGGGATGGCGGCCCAGGAGTTTGCCGACCGGCTGGACCGGTTCTTCTCCCGGCTCCCGGCCGAGGGCCGGTACGCGGTGGAGGTGAGAAACGAAGAGTTTCTCGCACCGCCCTACTTCGCGGTGCTGCGGGAGCACGGCGTGGCGCATGTCTTCAACTCGTGGTCACGGATGCCGCCGATCGGCGCGCAGCTCGACCTGCCGGGGGCGGTCACTTCGACCTTCATCGTGGTGCGCGCCCTGCTCCGCCCGGGCCGCACCTATCAGGAGGCGGTCGATGCCTTCAGTCCCTACGATCGCATCCGGGAACCGAATCCGGCGCTTCGCACCGATATCCTCCGCCTCATGCGCGAAGCGGTGAATCTCCGGATCCCGGCTTATGTCGTGGTGAACAACCGCGCGGAAGGCAACGCCCCGATGACCATCGCGGAGATCGCCCGGATGTGGGAACAGGCAGGCGGGCAGGCGGGCTGACCTCTCCCTTCTTGCGTCTCCCTTCTTACGTCTCCCTTCTCACTGCCTACTCTCCCTCACCTCCACCTCCACGCCCCAGAGCCGTTCCTCACCCGGTTCCAGCGTTCCGAAGGCTTTCCAGCCCAGCACGGCTTCGTCCAGCCGGTCGGGGGCGCCGATGCAGGGCTCCAGGCCGACGTTGTAGTACGGGGTCCGTCCGGCGGGTGCCCAGCCGCGGCAATTGATCCAGATCCCGATGTGCGGGATCTCCCCGTTGGCGGGCCGGACTTCGAGCTGTTCACCGCTGGACGGGTCGGTCACGACCGCCCGGCCCCCCTTTCCGAAATCGGCGAACAGCTTCATCGCCCAGCGATCCGTGGCGGGGAACACGAAGGACTCGCCCGCACCGTCCGGCGGCCAGGGGAGTTCCTGGCCGCGCCGGACGTCACCCCGCCCGTGCACCCCATCCACCCGGACGCGCCGCACTCCCGGCAGGGCAAGCCGAAATCCGGGCTGGACATTGAACAGCGGGTGGGCGGACCAGACGAACGGGAATGGCTGCTGTCCCAGATGCCGCAGCCGGTAGCGGACCCAGATCACCGGGTCGTTGCGGTCCAGCAGAACTTCCCGCTGGAACTCGTAGGGCAGCCGCCGGCCCCGGACCGTGCCGGAGAAAACCGTGCACGCCGGCCGTTCGTAGACGGTACACTGCCAGGGCGCGGACCAGAGTTCTCCATGGTCCGGCAGCATGATGTTCCCCGGAACTCCCGGTACGGGGGAAGCCCCGATCGTTGGGAAGCACTCATCCCACCCGCCGCTGTCACCCGTTTCGGCAAACGAGGCTCCTTCCCGGGGCAGCGCCAGCGGGATCTGTTCGCTCTGCCAGAGCCATTCCCGGCCCGTCCGCCGGTGCAGGTGGGAGATCTTCCCCCCGATGGTCGGCAGGACCACCAGCTCGAGATGGCGGGACTGCAGGGCGATTGCGGGGATCCCCGCAACGGCAGTCTGGCGGTAGGGCATGGGGATGATCCGGGAGTGAGCCGGGACGGCGGTGTGCCCCCCGGGCAATCAGCGAAGGAGGGCGTCGAGCTCGCCGCGGAGACCCGCGCTCTCGCAGATCCGGGCGATGGTCTCGCCGATCTTGTTGTTCGGCGTGGACGCGCCAGCCGTGATGCCGATCCGCGCAACCCCGTTCAGCCAGCCGGCATCCTCCATCTCGTGCCTGGTCCCGACCGGCTGATGCCGGATGGTTCCCGCCGGATCGATGCAGTAGGAGTCCTCGACGTGATACGTCGCCGTTCCGGTCCGGGTGCTGAGCGCGGCCAGGTGGCAGGTGTTGCTGGAGTTGTATCCGCCGATCACCACCATGGCGTCAACCCGCTCCTCAAGCAGCTCAACCAGGGCGTCCTGGCGTTCCTGGGTGGCGGAGCAGATGGTGTCGAAGTTGCGGAAATGATCGTCGATCGCCGCCTCGCCGTAGCGGCGGACCATGCTCTGGCGGAACTCCGCTGCAATGGCCAGCGACTCCCCGGAGAGCATCGTGGTCTGATTGGCCAGTCCGACACGGATGAGGTCGCGTTCGAAGTCGAACCCGGCGGAAACCGTGTCGGCGAAACGGCGCCGGACCGTTTCGACGCCGGTCTTCTGCTCGATGTAGTCGCAGACAACCCGGGCTTCTTCCATGTTGAGAAGGACCAGGTACCGGCCGCCGGGATGCTTCGTCACCTGGCTGGCGGTGGCCTTGGTCTCCTCGTGGTAGTGCTTGCCGTGAATGACCGCGGTATAGCCGTCGTGGGCGTATTTCTCGACCCGCTTCCATACGTTGAGCACCGATCCGCAGGTGGTGTCGACCATGACACAGCCCAGCTCGCGGAGCCGGCGGAAGTCTTCGACCGTCACGCCGAAGGCCGGCATGATGACCACGTCCTCCGGCGTCAGTCCGGAAAAGTCGAAATCGCCGTTTTCCCCCCGCCAGAGAAACTCCACACCCATTTCCGAGAGCTTCCGGTTCACATGGGGGTTGTGGATGATTTCGCCGACTAGAAACAGGCGCCGGTCGGGGAATTTCGACCGGGTCTCGTAGGCATAGTCCACGGCCCGGTCCACGCCGTAGCAGAAGCCGAACTCCCGGGCCAGGCGGAAGGTGAGCCCCCCGACCTTGAGCTCGTAGCCCTGGGCCATGAGCAGGTCGACCATGCCGCTGTGGTAATCAGCGGTGAGCTGGGGGCCGATGGCCTCCTTGAGGCCGAATCCCTTCCGGAAATAGGTGTCGCTCATGTCCCCTTAAGGTAGTGTGGTATCCGGCGTGCTGCGCGGCGTCGACACACAGGAATCTACCCCCGGCTCGACGTCCAGTTCCCGAAACCGGCCTTCCATCACGAGTTGCGCCCCATTGGTGGTTCCCTCCAGGACCGCATTGAAGGCCCCGGAAAGACCCGGGCTCGAATCCACGGTGACCGCCCCGCTGAGCGAGTAATACCCGCTCACCAGGGTCTCTCCAAACAGCCGGAGGGCCACCCGCGCCTGGGGCCGGAGACGGATGTTGCCCCCGGGACTCATCACCGGGTAGGTCCCGGGAGCCAGCGAATCAGCCGGGAGCAGCGCCAGGGCGATCCCCGAGTCGCCGTTGGCTCCGGTGATCTCGAGGACACTGTCGAGCGGACACCAGGTCGCCCGCACCGGCACCCGGAGGCTGCCGCTGTCGGCGCCGGTCCAGCTGACCGACAGCCGCCCGGCATCGCCGCGGCAGGCGGCGAATCCCAGCAGGAGCAGCGCCGCCGCGGCCCTCATGACGTCAGCCCAAGCTGGGCCCGGGCTTCCGCCACGCTCAACGTGAACGGCCGCAACCGCTCCACCAGATCCGGCGGGAGCACCCGGGAGCGCAGCGCCTGCCGGTCGGTGCAGACCAGCACCAGATGGCCGTCCGCGCTGAGTCGGCCGCTGCCGTGCAGGACATCGAAGCTCATGGTGATCGACTTGGTTCCGATCCGGCTCAGGTAGGCGGCCACCTTCAGCCGGTCATCCAGCCGGGCCGGGTAGTGAAACTCGGTGTGCACCTGAACCCGCGGCAGGTAGATATCATAGCGCTCGAACACCGATCCGAACGGCATCCCCGCCGCCCGGAACAACTCGGTCTCGGCCAGCTCGAACAGCCGGACATACGATCCGTAGAAGATGATCCCAGCCGCATCGACGTCCGACCAGCGGACATATTCTTCAATGACAAATGGTTTCGCCACAGACCACTCCTGGTTGCGGCGGGAAGGTAATAGGCAGACGGGCAGACGGGCAGACGGGCCGGGATGAGGCTTCCCCGCCGAAAGGGCTCGCCGACATCCTCTGGCCGTCGGACCGTCGGCCCGTCGGCTTCACCTCGCCGCCACGAATACCAGATCGAACCGGAGTCCGCTTTTCGAGGCGATGAGCGGATGGCTCAGGTCCGCCCGGACCAGGCCGCGCAGGAAGGACACGCCGACGCCGGCGCCGATCAGCGGCTTCCCGGAAAACACCACATCGGGATCGGCCGCGTTGCCCGCGTCCAGAAACAGGACCGGACGCATCCCGAGGCCCCGCGAAAGCGCCAGGTCGGCCTGGGCAGACCAGAACGCGCGGCCGCGGCGGGTACCGTAGTCGAACCCGCGGACCGATCGCAGGCCGCCGGCCCGGAAGAGCACCTGCGGCAGTTCGTCGCCGCTGGCGAGACCGCCCCGCAGCGTGACCGTGAGGCCCGATGCGCCGCCGAAGGCGCGGCGCAGGTCGCCGTATCCCCGGCCCACGGTTGCGCCCTCGCCGGTCGTGGCATCCCCCGTGAGGGACCAGCGCCAGGCACCGGTGGTGCCGTCGAGGCGGGCCACCCCTGTGCCGAAATAGCCGCCCGACACTCTCGGATTCGCGGGGAACTTCCCGCTCCCTCCCAGCAGATCGTTCACTTCGGACTCCGCCTCCGCCGCGACGCTGGTGTGGTGCTCCCAGCGCGCGCCGAGCGTCAGGTCGATTCCCAGCCCGACGGAGTGCTCGAAGGTGAGCCCGGCCCCTTCGGCGAGGTAGTAATCCGCGTTGTCGTGGGCGACGAACAACGCGTTCATCGAATTCCCCAGCGCGAAGTTGCGGGTGAACGGCTCGACCGGCGTGATCTCGCGGTATCCGGCGAGCGTCAGCCGCCCTCCCGGGGCATCCCGCACCAGCGCAAGCCTCGCGGTCAGGCGTGAGTCGCTCAGGCCGAAGCGCGCGGTGCCCTGCAGGGTGGTGAAGGAAACCCCCGGCACCAGCACCTGGTAGCCGAGTCCCAGCGAGAGGCCCTGCACCCGGTTGTAACGGAGAATGTCGGCCGCGCGCTCGTAGTTGATGCCGAAGCGGCGCCGCCCGGTCAGTTCGTCGGGCAGGGTCTCAGACAGGCGGGCCAGATCGCTCACCATCGCCCGGACCCGGGCATCGTCCTCCGGGCTCAGTTGCAGGGTGAGACTGTCTTCCCACTCGTGATAGGCCGCCAGCGAATCGCGCGGAGCACGATGAATCTCGTAGCGGCCGCCCTCCCACCGGGCGGCGTGGTCCTCCGAACCGGCACTGTCCGGGTATTGCCTGCCCCGTCTGGTCGCCCTGGCGGTGTCGGGCAGAGAGTCGATCGGTATCCGCCAGACGATCGGCTGGCCGGTGTTGACGGTGTACTCGGAGAACGTGGTCAGGATGTCGAACGGGACGACGATATCGCTCACCAGCGGCGCCTGCACCCGTCCCGCGATCAGTTGCCGGTACGGCATCCAGTACCTGCCGTCGATGAGCGCGTACTCCAGGTCGGCGTTCACGCTCAGGATCCGGTTCACCAGGTTGTTCATCCGGCGGGCCGACCCGGGATCGTCTTCTTCGTCGTCCGAGCTGATCCAGAGCTGCGTCCCGACATACCGGAACGTCAGCCGCACGACCTCGGCGGTGGCGGAATCGAGCAGCATGCTGCCGGCGATGAGCGACGGCCCGTTCCGCCGCGGCAGCACCCTCACCAGGTAGAGCTTGATGGTCCCGATTCCCGGGCTGGTCACCCGGATACTGTCGTCCAGACTGTAGGAGTACCACTCGGGACCGTCCGATGCGAGCGGGTGCAGGGCCGCGCGCTCGGGGAAGTCATTGCCGAATATCCGTACGGAATCGCTCAGGCCCCGGGGCACGAACCAGGGCCGGTCGAAACTGCTGGACAGCAGCATGTCCTGAGACCGGGCCCGGGCCCGCCGGCCCAGTACCTCGACTCGCAGGTCATTGGGCCGGCGCCACTCCACCGAGCCCTCCTGCTCCTCCACCGAGAGCGTCGGGACCCGGCCCCAGCGCCGGCGGCCGAGGGCAAACGAGAGCCGGTAGCGGAATCTGGCCTGGTAGTCCTGGACCAGCGTGTCCTGGTAGCCGTGTCGCTCCATGGCCCGCTCGACCAGCGTGCGGGTCTCGGGAGTCGCGTAAACGGGCAACGTGTCCTGCGGCATCGCAAGCACCGCAAGCACCGGGAGCAGCAAAGTCATGGTTGTCGGAAACCGCCGGAGCGGCGGCAGCGGGGGAAGGGAACGGACCACGCGCACGCCAGCCGTGGACTGAAGGCCCGGGAACGAAATCCTCGGACCATCAGCCCAGGGTGGCGCCGCGCATTCACCTCAAGCCGATTGCGCCCAGCGGCTGCGGCCATCCCGATGGAGGCCGTAGGCCTTGAGCCGGCGCCACAACGTGGTCCGGCTGATACCCAGGCTCTTGGCCGTTTCGGCCAGCCGCCAGCCATGGGTGTCCAGCGTTCGCACGATGGCCTCCTTCTCACGGTCCGCCAGGGTGGTGGGCCCGACGACGCCGGGGATGAACATGGCTTCCCCGAGTTCGAGCTGTCCCACCCGCAGCGGCCGCAGCCGGCCGCCCATGGCGGCCAGCCGGGGCATCAGGTCCTCTCCGTCGGACAGGTCCACGGAGCCATTCAGCGCTTCCCGTGCCGGCAGGTTGGCGTAGGTGAGCCGGCCGTCCTTGTCGAAGACGACCACGCCTTCACTGAACCCGTCCAGCAGGGCCTTGGCGAGCGGCGAGAAGACTGATGGGAGCGGCGAGGTGTTCGTCATACCAGGTGTCTGTGACATAGGCATAAGTACGGGTTGGAAGTTGCCGAGGTTTCATTGCGAGACAAGGGGTCGATCAGGCCTGAGCCTTGGTCGAACAGCGTATGCCTTTGTGCCGCAATGGCTTATGAGAAACGACCCGGGCCAGCATCAGGAACCGGGCCACCTGCTCCTACTATGTGGGACGTCTAGCGGTGAGAAAACTGGACGGCGCTACTCGCTGCTCGGCAGCAGCTGGTCGGCCCGCGGACCCAGGCGATGCTCGGCCCACACCACCATGGCGACGCCGGCGAAGATGGCCGCACCCGCCAGCGCGGCCCGGGTGGTGACGCGTTCCCCGGAGAGAACCAGAGGCGCTACCAGGGCCGTGAAGATGGGCTGGAGGTAGATGTAGACCGCCACCAGGTTGGAGGACGCGCGTTTGAGCGCCCAGAGACTGAGGAAATAGGCCAGGATCGTGGGCGAGATGATGATGTACCCGATCCAGAGCCAGGTCGACGGGGACACGCCGGTGAGCGGTGTCCTGGCGAGCGTGATGAACCCGATGGGAAGGACGCCGAGGGCCCCGAAGCCCATGACGTGCGCCGTCACCGTGAGGGCGCCGTAGCGTTCGACCATCGGTTTGGAGAGCAGCAGGTAGGTGGAGTAGGCCACCATCCCCAGCACGATCAGCGTGTTCCCCAGGGCGGTCTCGGGCGCGAGGGAGATCCGGTCGGGCCCGATCAGATAGACCGTGCCGGCCGCCGCGAGGCCCATCCCGGCAAACTTGAGTGACGACGGTGGCTCCCGGCGCAACAGGATCGACCCGAGGACGGTGAACACCGGAATGGTCGTGACCAGAATGGTCGCGTTGATCGCCGTGGTGTGCTGCAGGCCCAGCAGGAACAGGGTCTGGTTCGCGGTGATCCCGAGAAGCCCCAGGAACGCGAGAAACAGGAGATCCCGGGTGCTCCGGATCCGGCCCCGGCCGAGGAACCTCCAGAGCGCCACCAGCACGGCGGCGGCGCCGCTCACCCGGAACAGCACCAGCGCCGGGGCCGGGAGTTCCCGGAAAACGAACTTCCCTGCGATGGCGAG
>JBFXBG010000050.1:0-23505 GCA_050183505.1 Gemmatimonadales bacterium
ATGAATAGCACCCCACGCCGTCATTGCGAGGGCGCCGCAGGCGCCCGAAGCAATCTCCTGAGGGGGACGCGGAGCTCCGCCCCGTGCGCCGGACGCGAATGAATTCGCGGCTCGGCAGCGCGTCGCCTGCGGCGACGCCCCGGGGGTCTGGGATCTCGAGTCGCGACGGGCGGGCGGGCGGACGGTCCGACGGTCAGACGGGCGGACGGTCCGACGGTCAGACGGACCGACGGACTCCGGTGCCCCCAACCGTCATTGCGAGGGCGCCGCAGGCGCCCGAAGCAATCTCCCGAGGTCGACGTGGAGCTCCGCCCCGTGCGCCGGACGCGAATGAATTCGCGGCTCGGCCGCGCGTCGCCTGCGGCGACGCCCCGGAATGGCAGAGGGGGTGGAGGCCGAACCACGGCCCCCACCCCTCTCTCACCTCTTACCTCTTACCTAGTTCAGATCCGCCAGCAGCACCGCGCCGAACGGGGCGCCGCCGCCGGTGTTGTCCACCGCGATCGCGGTCCGGACCTGTCCGGCGCCGAGCGCGAGAGTCCCGGTGTCGATCGCTACGGTCTTGGTTCCGGTGGGCGTGATCCGGACCTGGTAGTTGCCCGCGGGGACTTCCAGGTAGTTCGAGACACCCTCGAACGGAACGCCGGTGAGCGTCGGGGTCTCGTTGTTGAGGTCGGTCCCGGGGGCGGTCACGTAGATATCCACCGTCGGGGCGCTGGGAGCGCCGTGAATCAGCCGAACCCGGACGTTCCCGGCCGCCGGCGCCGCGTTGTCGTCGTTCAGCAGCAGCACGCCGATCGACCCCACGGTGTCCTTGGCGATGACCGTGTAATCCTCCCCGGCCATGAGAGTCGGCGTCACGTTGATGACCGTCGTACTGGTGCCGGCCACCCGGACCTGGAAATTCCTCATCCCGGCCGGCACCGAGAGATAGGTGCTGCCCGCCTTGAAGGGAACGTCGCTCAGCACCACGGCACCCTCGACCAGGACGTCGACGTTGGGCGCATCGGGGGAGGCATGGACCACCCGAACCCGCGCGTCCTGGTTGGGGTTGGTACCGTTGTCATCGTCACTGCAAGCAGTCACGCCCAGAGCCATGACGAAGCCCAGGGCAAAGAGTCCAGCACGCTTCATGGTTCGCACTCCGGTTGGGGTGAGTGCGGGGTTGTACCACAGGCGTGGCCCCAGGGTTCCACCCTGTACAGCGACCATGTGATGGCGGTCACATGGGGCCGGCATTGACGTTTCCGCCCCCAGGCACAACGATAGGAGGGACCATGTCATCCCCTCCCACCTCCGACGCGGACGCCCTCGCCCGCGGGCTGGCGGCGCTCAAGCGCACGGCCTGGGCGGAGGCCCGGGCGGCCTTTGCCGCCACCCCGGCGGAGCCGGTGGCGATGGACACCCTCCACCCGCTGGCCCTTCTGGGCCGGTCCGCCGCCGAACTGGACCGGGACCAGCCCCGGGCGGCCCTGGACCCGCTGCACAGCTATCTGCGCCGGGTGCTGCCCGAGGAACGCGAACGCCGGGTACCGGGCCTCGTCCTGGTGGTGGAAGCCAGGACCCGCCTCAACGATCAACCGGAAGCGACCAGCGCGCTGGCGGAGTTGAAGGAGATCGCCGAACTGGGAGGGACGCCGCCGCTTCAGGCAACGGTGCGGTACGCCGAGGGCATCGCGGCCGCCGCCCGGGGAGAACGCGACGCTGCGCGTACCCTGCTGGAGTCCGCGGCCGACCAGTTCGACACCGCCGGCATGCCCTGGGAGGCCGCGACCGCCCGGCTGGCCCTGGCCGGCACGCTGGCGGACCTGGAGGAACGCGACGCCGCGGAGTGGGAGACCCGCCGGGTGATTTCCGGCCTCAGAAAACTCGGCGCCGAATCGCTGCTGGCCCGGGCCCACGCGCTGCTGGATCGTCTGCGCCCCAGCGGCCGGCTGAGCGGCAACCGGTCACTGCTGACGAAGCGGGAACGCGAGGTACTGCGGCTGGTGGCCGATGGACAGAGCGACAAGATGATCGCGGGTGACCTGGGGCTCAGCGAGCACACGGTCCACCGGCACATGGCGAACATCCTGCGCAAGACCGGGACCTCCTCCCGCGCGGCCGCCGTGGCCAAGGCGGCGAAGGACGGGGCGATTTAGGGCGGGCGGGCGGGCAGGCGGGCAGGCGGGCAGGCGGACCGACGGACCGACGGACTGACGGACTGACGGACCGACGGACCGACGGACTGACGGACTGACGGACCGACGGACTGACGGACCGACGGACTGCGATGCCCTCCCCAACCGTCATTGCGAGGGCGCCGCAGGCGCCCGAAGCAATCTCCCGAGGTCAATGCGGAGCTCTTCCCCGCGCCGGACGCGAATGAATTCGCGGCTCGGCGGCGCGTCGCCTGCGGCGACGCCCCGGGTCTGGGATCTCGAGCCGCTGCAGGCCACGGCTTTGAGAGAGCGAGCCTGGACGTCAAGTCGCTCGGGATTGGGCCCGGCCCCGAAGGGGCCGAGGGATCGAGAGCGCGGGGTGAGCGAAGCGAGCCCCGCGCGGAGGGGCCAATCATATGAAGGCCGCCCCGAAGGGGCGGCGGGAATAGGTCGGCGGATGCGCAGGCCACGGGCCGACGGACGGACCGAGGGAAGGACCACCCCAACCGTCATTGCGAGGGCGCCGCAGGCGCCCGAAGCAATCTCCCGAGGTCGATACCAAGCCCTTCCCCACCTGCTCCATACATCGACGGCGCCGGACGCGAATGAATTCGCGGCTCGGCGGCGCGTCGCCTGCGGCGACGCCCCGGGGTCTGGGATCTCGAGCCGCTGCGGCCGGGCGGCCGTCCTACTTCCCCATCAACGCCCGGAACCGCTCATCGCCCCGCAGCGCCACGAAATCGTGATAGCCGGATGCGTGCACCCACTGGAGTCCGTTGACGCCCTGCTTCAGGGCCTCACTCAGAAGGGAGATGGCCCGCTCGGTGTCACCCTGGACCGCCGCCAGGCGGGCCCGGAAGAGCGTGTGCGCCCCGAGGTCGTGTCGCGGCGCGGCTCCCAGGTCGGTCTCTCCCACCGCCCGCGGATCCCGGTGCGCCGCGGCCAGGACCCTGAGCCCGCGGCTCTGCAGGTCCGCCGTATCGGCGGCTGATATCCGCCCGAACGCCTGTTCCGCCTCTTCCCACCGGCGCAGATCATAGAACGCCGAGGCCTGCCAGTATCGATAGGGCGCGTAATCGGGATCGTGATCGATCTGGGTAGCGAGCCACTCGAGCGCGCGTTCGAGGTAGCGGTCGGCCGGGGTCTCGTAGCCGTGGGCCCGCAGTTCTTCGCCCGCGACCACCATGGCCGCGGCTTGCGACCAGTAGGTTCGCGGAGGGAGCGTGGCGCTCGCGGCAAGCAGCGAGTCGATCGCGCTCGTCCGGCCCCGGGCCGCGAGGGCCCTGGCCGAGAGCACCCATCCGGCCCGCCGGTCGGGGAAGCGTTTGAGCATCTCGCGGGTGACCTCGAGTTCCCGCTCGTGGCGGCCGACCATGTGCAGCGCATGGCTGTACTGGCTCCAGTACGGGCTCCACCCCCGCATGGCACTCCGGTCGGGATCGAGTCCCTCCAGGGCGGCGACGGCCTCGGCGGGCCGGTTGATGCGGATGGCGATGATGGCGAGGTTGTACGTGGCCTTCGATTCCGGTGCCATCGAGGCCGCCTGCCGGATCGCCTGATACCCCCGGGTGAGATCACCCTGGAGGAAGGCCGTCAGGTAGTCGACATACAACTCCTGGTAGCTGTTCAGTTCCGTGCGCCGATCGTCCAGGGCGGCGAGGAGCGATTCGGCCCGGGCAAACTCTCCGTCGTTCCAGTACCCGGCCGCCGCGTAGATGAGCGGGGCGAGAAAGGTGGTGTCCAGAGCATATGCCCGCCGGAACTCGACGGCGGCTTCCTGGTACTCCTGATTCACGAACAGATTCAGTCCCCGGTCGGTGGCCCGGTATGCGTCGAACAGCGGCGGGTTCCGCGCCAGGCCGGGCACCAGGGCGAAGCGCTCATCCGACCAGATGGCCATCGAGCCCATGAGCCGGTCCCGCAGGACGCGGACGGCTGTCTGCGGGGAGTCCACTGAGGCGACTACCGGCTGCAGCGCACCGAGCAGGGCTCCGGTCACGGCATCGGTCACCTCGACCTGAAATCGGAGCTCATTCCCTACCTGGTAGTAAGCGCCCGTGACGACCGTCCCGGCTCCGGTCTCCGCGCGCATGAGCCCGACCGGATCCACCACCATCCCGGCGGCCCGGTTCTGCGCCATCCGTTCCGAGGCCTGGAGCGCGGAGGGCCAGGGAACCACCGGCACCAGCCCGGTCTCCTGTAATCCCTGGGTGATCCAGTCCCCGGCCAGGCGGCCCCAGATCGAGAGCGTCGAATCCCCGGTCTCGTTAATGAGGGCGCTGACCGCGACCGGAGCCCGAAGCGTGGCGGCCGGTGTTCCCCGGAAGAGGACCCAGGCGATCACGGCCAACGCCGCCGCACCGGCGAAGACCACCCAGGGCCACCGGGCCGGCGCTCTCTCGACCAGGGTTGCCGGCGGCGTGGGAACGGTGAACTCCTCCAGCCGGCTGACCACGAGGGCGGCACTGTCCACCCGCAGACCGGGATCGGGATCGAGGCAGGCTTCGATCAGGTCGACCAGGTCGGCGGGGGTTTCGGCCGGAAAGACCGGCAGCCGGACCGACCCCCGCGCGCCCCGGGTCACGGGCGCCTGCCCGGCCAGCATCTCGCACGCGAGCAGCCCCAGGGCGTAGATGTCGGCCCGGTGATCCAGGGCCGGATCGCCCGCGGCCTGCTCGGGGGCCATGTATCCCGGAGTACCCACCCGCACGCCGAAGTCGGTGAGCCGGCCGCTCTCGTCGGCTTCCCGGAGCAGTTTGGCGATCCCGAAGTCCATGAGGAACGCGTGGCCGCCGACGCACAGAACGTTCTCCGGCTTCAGATCACGATGAACGATCCCGGCCCGGTGGGCGTGGGCGAGCGCATCGGCGATGTCCCGCAGCAGGGCCAGCGATTCCCCCAGTGGTAACCGGCCCTGCCGCCGGAGCCGGGCCCGCAGAGTCTCTCCCTCCACGTACGGCATGACGTAGAACAGGAGCCCGCCCGCCTCGCCCGAATCGATCAGCCCCAGCACATGCGGATGTGCCAGCCGCGCGGCGATCTGCACCTCGCGCTGGAACCGCTCCGGCCCGAGCAGGGCCGCGATCTCGGGTTTGAGCACCTTGAGCACCACCCGCCGCCCATGCTTGTGCTCTTCGGCCAGGAAGACGGTCGCCATGCCGCCCGTACCCAGCGGCGAAATCAACGTGTACTTGCCGGCCAGGGCCCGACCCAGATGCACCGGCAGGTCGAACGGTTCGGGAGCCAGCAACCGCTCCAGAATCCCCTGCGGCCGCTCATGCGCCGCCAGCATCTGCTCGACCTCGCGCAGCAGCGCCGGGTCATCACCGCACCGATCCCGCAGCCACGCCGCACGCTCCCCCGGCGGCAGGGCCAAGGCTCCTTCGAACAGGGATTCGATCCGGGAGAAGTTCATGGGAACGGGGTGAGGGGTGAGGGGTGAGAAGTGAGAAGTGAGACGGGTAGAGAACTGAAGCAAGGCGCGCAACGCTGCGCCGTCCGCCCGGCTTCTTACTTCTTACTTCTTACTTCTTACTTCTCACTTCTCACTTCTTTCTTCTCCGTAGAGCTCCTTGTACAGCCACGCCCGCGCCTTGACCCAGTCGCGCTGGGTGGTCCGGGTCGTGACGCCGAGCGCCTGGGCGGTCTCGTCTTCGGTGAGGCCGGCGAAGAACCGGAGTTCCACCACCTGCCGGAGCCTGGGGTTGGCCGCATCGAGGCGGGTGAGCGCGTCGTCCAGAGCAATGACCTCTTCGACCGGCATCTCCATTCCGGCCTGGGCGTCGCCCAGGGTGATCACCGCCTGTCCGCCACCCCGCTTGGCCGCGTTACGCCGGCGCGCGTGATCCACCAGCAGTTGCCGCATCGCCCGCGCGGCGATTCCCAGGAAATGCCCGCGATTCTCCCACTGGGGCGACCGATCGCCGGCCAGCTTGAGGTAGACCTCGTGCACCAGCGCCGTGGCCTGAAGCGTGTGCCCCGGACGCTCCCGCCGGAGCTGTGCCTCGGCGGCACGGCGCAACTCCTGATAGACCAGCGGGAACAGCCGATCCGCCGCCGTTTCGTCTCCCGCCCGCCAGGACTGGAGCAGACGGGTCACCTCACCGGAATCCGGGGAGTCCATGGGTTCGGGCATCGCAGGAACGGGAATGGGACCGGGATCGCTGCTGGAATATATGGGAACTTCGGCGGACGGGCGGACGGGCGGGCGGGCGGGCGGGCGGTCCGACGGTCAGACGGTCCGACGGACGGGGCGCAGCATCTCCCGAGGGGGACGCGGAGCCCTGCCCCGCGCAGGACGCGAATGAATTCGCGGCTCGGCCGGCCCGTCCGGGCACCTCCCCGCACCACCGGTGTAGAACCTTCCATGCGGACGTATTTCGTTGGCCCGTGGGAACTTTCAGAGGCCACGGCGTACCTGCCTGAATCCCCGGCGCTGGGCCGGGTTCTCGTCATCGAGAGCCTGGCCAAGGGCTCGGCCCTGCCATTCCACAAGCAGAAACTTGTGCTGGTGCTCTCGGCGATGCGGCATTTCGTGAGAGAACTCCGGGCCCGGGGTTTCGAAGTGGATCACCGGGTGGCCGCGACGTACGCCGACGGCATCGAGGCCCACATCGGGGAGTACCGGCCGAGCGAGGTCGTGATCCAGGAGCCCGCGGAGTGGGGTGTGGGCGAGTCCCTGCGCCGGCTGGCGGAAACCCGCGTGGGCCGGCGGGCGCGCACGGCCCGGCGGGCGGGCGGGCAGGCCGGCGGCGGGGCTCGGGCGGCCGTCCGCACGGTTGGGGCGCAGCATGGTGGGCCGGACTGGTGGGCGGCCGGAATCCACCGCGGTCCGGGATCGGACACCGTGGAGGGCGGGGCGCCGGGGACCACGATCCGGATTCTGCCGGACCGGCGCTTTCTCACCAGCCGTGACGTCTTCGCGGCCTGGGCGCGGGACCACGGCGGCCAGGACGAGCGCGCCGCACCCGCGGTGCGGATGGAGCAGTTCTACCGCTGGCAGCGGCGCCGGCTCGGCATCCTGCTCGACGGGGACCGCCGCCCCGAGGGCGGCAGATGGAACATGGACCGGGAGAACCGCCAAGGGGCTCGGGCACTGCTTCGGCACGGCCTCCCCCCAGAGCCCGCCGCCTTTGCGCCGGACGGCATTACCCGGGAGGTCATGCGCCTGGTGGAGGAAATGTCCGCCACCGATCCGCACTGGGGTTCGCTCGACAGCTTCGACTGGCCGGTTACCCGGGCCGAGGCGCTGGATACCCTGCGCGACTTCCTGGCGCACCGGCTGGCCCAGTTCGGTCCCTTTCAGGATGCGATTCTGGAAGGGGAACCCTGGCTGTTCCACTCCCGGCTTTCGGCCGCGCTCAACATCGGGCTGCTGCATCCGCGCGAGGTGGTCGACGCGGTGCTGGAGTACCATGAGGAAGATGGCGAGGTCCCGCTGGCGTCGATCGAGGGATTCATCCGCCAGATCATCGGCTGGCGGGAATACATCAACGGGATCTACTGGCTCTCGACCGGCTGGCGCGAGAGCGGCGCCGGTTCGGAGGATGACGGGGAGAAGGCCGGAGGCCCGGCCTATCGCCGGTACAACTATTTCGGTCACGCGCGCGCGTTGCCCCAGGTCTTCTGGGAACCCGAGCGCACCGACATGGCCTGCGTCCGGGATGCGGTCGGCTCGGTGCGGGACAACGGCTACGCGCACCACATTCAGCGGCTCATGGTACTGGGCAACTTCGCCACGCTGGCCGGGGTCCATCCCCAGCGGCTTTCGGAGTGGTTCTGGGCCGGTTTCGTCGACGCGATGGAATGGGTCGAGCTGCCCAATGTGGTAGGCATGGCGACCTACGGCGACGGCGGAATCCTGGCCAGCAAGCCCTACGTTTCGTCGGCCGCGTACATCGACCGGATGAGCAACCACTGCAAGGGCTGCCGTTTCGATCCCGGCCGCCGGACCGGGAAAGACGCCTGTCCGTTCAACTTCCTGTACTGGACATTTCTGGACGACATCCGGGTCAAGCGGCTTGACGTGGGCGCGCGGATGGGCCTCATGCTGGCGAACCTGGAGAAGATCGACCGGGGGGAACTGGCGGCCATGCGGCAGGCTCGCCGGGCGTTCCTGGAAGGCCTGGCACCGGACGAGACCGGGTGGACCTTCAATCCCGACCAGGGTTGAAGCCGGCCGCGATGCCACGCCCCGGATCCGCCACGATTCCCAACGCCCGAATCCACCCCGGCCGCCATGCCCGGCCGGTGGACGGAGAGCTGGTCCTCTACTGGATGCAGGTCACTCTCAGGGCGGAAGACAATTACGCCCTGAATTTCGCCGTCGAGCGCGCCAACGAGCTGGGGCTGCCGGTTCTGGTCTACCACGGCCTGCGGCCAGACTACCCCTGGGCCAGCGACCGCATTCACGGGTTCATTCTCGAGTCGGTCATGGATCTGCGGGCAGGGTTCGAGCGCCGCGGGATTCCCTACCATTTCCATCTCGACCGGCACGATCCGGAATCGGGCCCCCGGCCGGACGGACCCTCGCCGCTGGTCGCGCTGGCCCGACGCGCCGCCATGGTGGTCACGGACTTCTATCCGACGTTCATCGTCCCCCGCCAGACGAAACGCCTGCGCGAGATCCTCGACGACCGCCGCACGCCGGTCATCGCGGTGGACTCGGCCACGGTCGTCCCCATGGCGGCCCTGGAAACGCCGTTCTCGACCGCCCGGGCCATCCGGCCCCGGCTGCTGGAAGCGCTGTCTCACTATCTCCATCCGGTCGGAAACGTCGCTCCGAAGAGCCGGCTCCGCACCGATCCCGGGTTTGAAGACATCCGGCCCACGCCGGAGACACTGGCCGGTATTCTTGAATCCTGTCCCATCGATCACACCGTGGCTCCGGCGCCGGGCATCCGGGGTGGAACCCGGGCGGCGCGGAAGCGTCTCACCCGGTTCCTGGCACAGGGGCTGCCGGAATACACCGAAGGCCGCAACGATCCCAACCGGGACGTGACCAGCGGCATGAGCCCCTACCTGCACTTCGGAAACATCAGCATCCAGGAGGTGCTGCTGCGGGCCCGGGAGGCGGGACCGGCGAGTCAGTTCGAGAAATTTCAGGACGAGGCGCTGACCTGGCGGGAACTGGCCCACAATTTCGTCTACCACGACCGCCGCCACCGCACCGTGGCCGCCATCCCCGGCTGGGCCCGGAAGGAACTGGACGACCATTCCGGCGATCCCCGCCCGGCACGGTACTCCGCCCGGACGCTCGAGCGGGCGGAAACCGGGGAAGCGCTCTGGGACGCCGCCCAGCGATCCTACCTGCGCGAGGGGACGATGCACAACTACATGCGGATGCTCTGGGGCAAGACGGTGCTGCAGTGGACCCCGGACTACCGGAAGGCCCTGCGTCTGCTGGAACACCTGAACAACAAGTACTCGCTCGACGGCCGGGATCCCAGCAGCTACGGCGGGATCATGTGGATCTTCGGGAAGTTCGACCGCCCCTTCTACCGGCGGCCGATCTACGGCACCGTCCGGTACATTTCGCTCAGGGCGGCGGAGAAGAAGTTTGATGCCGGGAAATATGTTGAGGGATTTAAGGATTGAGGGATTGATAGATTGAAAGATTGAGGGATTGAATGCCCGCACGGATCCCGATGGGCAGTCAATCCCTCAATCCTTCAATCCCTCAATCCTTCAATCCCACTTCGATCGTCCATCCGTCCTTGGCCACGACGGTACGGGGAAAGACCGCCCGGGCTTCGGCCAGGATCTCTCCCGCGTCGCGGCTGTAGCGGGGGCTGATGTGGGTGAGAACCAGCTGGGCCACGCCGGCATCGCGGGCGACCTCGGCGGCTTCCCGCGCCGTGGAATGCCCGGTTTCCCTGGCCCGCGCGAGCTCGCTGTCGGTGAAGGTGGCCTCGTGGACCAGCAGGTCCGCCCCGCGAGAGGCTTCGATGACCGCCTCATGGGGCCGCGTGTCTCCGGTATAGACCAGCCGCCGCCCCGGGCGGGGCGGGCCGACCAGGTCGTCCGCCGTAACCTGCCGGCCGTCCGGCAGGCTCACGGTTTCTCCCCGATGCAGTTTCCCCCAGAGCGGCCCTTCCGGCACACCCAGTTCTCTGGCCCGGTCCGGATCGAACCGGCCCAGGCGGGCGTGCTCCACCAGGGCATAGCCGACCGTGTCGCTCCGGTGCTCGGTCTCGAAGACCTGGAATTCGTAGTCTTCCCGGACCAGTACGTCTCCCGGCTTCACCTCGACGATCTCGATCGGGAACTTGGTGCGTTCGATCCCGATGTTCAGCGCACCGCCCAGAACCCGCTGGGCCGGACGGGGGCCGTACAGCGTGATGGGCTCGGTCCGGTCCATCAGGCCCAGTGTCCGGACCAGCCCGATGAGGCCGAGGAAGTGATCCGAGTGGTAGTGGGTGAAGAAGATCTCGCGAAAGCTGAAGCCCACGCCGTAGCGCATCATCTGGCGCTGGGTGCCTTCGCCGCAATCGAGCAGCACGGTCTCCCCCTCCCGGCTGAGGGCGAGACCGGCCGTGTTGCGCTCGACCGTGGGGCAGGCCGCGGAGGTTCCGAGGAAGGTGAGGGCGAGCATTACTTCCCGTCCTTCCGTCCTTCCGTCTTCCCGTCGAGCCGTTCCAGCGCGGAGACCATCCGGTCCAGCTGTTCCACCAGCTGGGGCGGCGCGCTCGGCGCCCGGCGAAAGACATCCACCAGGCTGCGGTAGTACCACAGCTGGTTGGCCCGGCCCGCGGTGAAGCGATTCCACACCAGCGGCCCGATGCGGCGGAACTCATTCAGGATCATGGTCGCGTTGTACAGCTTGTCGGCAACCGAGACCCGGAGAACCTCGGCAGGCTGGTGCTCGAGATGGCGCAGATAGCGTTCCTTGCGGCTCCGCCAGCTCTCCTTGGCCGCCCCGGTGGGAGCATCGGGATCGGAATCGGTGCAGGCAAGCACGATCCGCTGGACCCGCTCGCCGAACCGGTCGCCGATGTCCTTCCGGGTCTGCCCGTCCTCGGGGAAATCCTCGACGGCGTCGTGGAGCAGCGCGGCGATAGCCTGGTCTTCGTCCCCGCCGTCCTCCAGCACCAGCGACGCCACCCCCAGCAGGTGCGCCACGTACGGCGTCCCCGAGGTTCCCTTGCGGACCTGGGTCGCGTGGAGCTGGCTGGCGTACACCAGCGCCTCCTCGAAGCGGGAGGAAAGGCGGGGGGCGGAGGTGGTGTATTCGGGCATGGAGAGGCGGGCTGGCGGACGGGCGGGCGGGCGGACAGCTGGCCGAGCCGCCTGATCTGGGCGACGCCCCTGCGGCGGGCACCCACGAACTGCTTGTGACTGCAAGATGGGGCCACAGCCCGCCCGTCCGCCAGCCCGCCTGTCCGCCTGTCCGCCCTAGAACACCTTGATCTGCACCGTCAGCTGGCCCGGATCCCGTTTGATGCCGTCCAGCAGTTCCTTCATGGACTGGAGCGTCCCCCGGAGGTCGGTGTAGAGCCCGGTGTCGGTGGCCATCTTGCCCAGGGTTCCCTCTCCGTGAGCGATCATCCCGAGCAGAGTGTCCAGCCGGGCGGTGGTGGTGGTGAGCTGGCTGGTCATGGCCGCGGTGCTGCGGGTGAGCGAGTCGAAATTGCTGACCGTCTGGCGGAAGCGCTCACTGGCGAAGGTCGAATCCAGCCGCAGCGTGAGCTGGCGCATGGCCGCCATGGTGCGGGTGGCTTCCTCGGTGGGCGCGGGGAGGCTGGTGGACATGGTGTTCATGAGCCGCTGCATGGACTTGAGCGTCTCGTGCAGGTCGGTGGCGGTCTGCGGGCTCGCGATCGCCTGGATGCCGAGCAGTACGCTGTCGGCCCGGTCTCCCAGCTGGGCGACCCGGTCGGTGAGGCCGGCCTCGGTCGTGCCGGGCACGACCTGGCCCGGAGGCAGGGGCTGGGAGGAGACCCCGGGATCGAACGCCACCGCGGCGTCGCCCAGGGTGCTGATGGAGACGATCCTCGCCGTCGCATCCGCCCTGGGGACCACGTTCCGGGGGAGGGTGATTTCGACGTGCACCTTGCCCGGTTCGATCAGGGCGATCCGCTGCACCTTGCCGACGGTAACGCCCGACACCCGCACCGGCACGCCCTGCTTCAGGTTGCCGGCGGAGCCGAACTCGATGGTCACGAAGTCTCCCCGGTGCCCGATCGAACGGCCGCTCAGCCAGAGCGTGCCGGCAACGAACACGGCGATGGCGAGGAGCACCAGGCTCCCGACCGTGACTTCCCGCTTGTAGTGCAGATCCATGGCGCGCCTCAGGGGGCGATAGTGGCGTTGGCGAAGTCGCGCTCGAGGAATTCCTGGACCTGGGGCTCCTTCGAGGCCAGAAACTCCGCCGGCGTACCCTGCTGAACGATCTTTCCGCCGGTAAGGAGGGCGAGCCGGTCCGCGGTCCGGAACGCGCCCCGCACATCGTGGGTGACCATCACTCCGGTCACGCCCAGCTCCTCGCTCAGCCGCTTGACCAGCTCGTCGATCACGTCCGCGTTCACCGGATCGAGGCCCGAGGTCGGCTCGTCGTACAGCAGGTATTTCGGGTTCCCGGCGATGGCCCTGGCGATGCCGACCCGTTTGCGCATGCCGCCGGAGAGCTCGGCCGGGTACTTCTCCTGCGTCTCCACCGGCAGGTTCACCAGCCGGAGGCATTCCGCCACCCGTTCACGGCAGTAGTTCAGGTCGCGGTACTGTTTGTCGTCGCTCACGCCCAGCCGGATGTTCTCGAACACGTTCATGGAATCGAACAGCGCGCCGTTCTGGAACACGTAGCCGATCCGGGACCGGAGCCGGGCGAGCTCCTTCCGGTTGAGCTTCCCCACGTCCTTACCGTCGACGATGATCGTGCCGCTGTTGGGGTGGATGAGGCCGATGATGTGCTTCAGCAGCACGCTCTTGCCCGTCCCGGACGGCCCCAGCAGGGCCACCGTCTCACCGTCCTGGACGGTGAAATCGACGCCGTCCAGGATGACCTGGTCGCCGAAGCTCTTGTGGACGTCGTGGAGTTCGATCATAGACAGACGGTCAGACGGGCAGACGGGCAGACGGGCAGACGGGCCGACGGGCCGACGGGCGGCCAGGTAGACGGGCAGAGGGGCAGAGCCCGCCGTCGCCGCGGCGAGGCCTTCCGCGGCCGCCCGTCCGACCGTCCGCCCGTCGAACCGTCCGAGATCATCCCTGTTTCAACAGAATCTTGGCCAGCAGGACATCCAGCAGCAGGATCACGACCGAGCTGGTGACCACGGCGCCGGTCGTGCTCCGGCCGACCCCCTCGGCGCCCTGCTGGGTGTGAAACCCCATGTAGCAGGAGATCAGGGTGATCGAACCCGCGAAGAAGAACGCCTTGATCATCGAGTAGTAGGCGTCGAACTCGCGCCAGAACGTGCGGGCGCCGTAGACGAAGTCCGCGTTGGTCATCGGGAGCACCAGCTGGGTGGCCTTCCAGCCGGCGATGATGCCGATCACGTTGGCAAAGACCGTCAGCGCGGGAATCATGACGAACGCCGCGACCACCCGCGGAATGAGGAGATGCGAGGCCGGCGACCGGCCCAGGCTCTCCAGCGCGTCGATCTGCTCGGTCACCTTCATCGTGCCAAGCTCGGCGGCATACCTGGCGCCGATCCGGCCCGCCAGGATGAGCGCCGTCAGGACCGGCCCCAGCTCAAGGACGATCGATTCGACGATCACCCCGGCCAGAAAGTAGATCGGGATGGTCCCGGTAAACTGATATCCGGCCTGCAGCGCGGTGACGCCCCCGGCGAAGCCCGAGACCAGCAGCACGATGAACAGGCTGCCGACGCCGATATTCCAGGCCTCGATGAACGCCCGCGGGACCCAGATCCGGACCTCCGGCAGCCCCCGCAACAGCTCCAGCAGCATCATGCTGAAGCGGCCCACGTGGGAAAACACCCCGATGGCCGAACGGCCCACCAGGCGGGGAAAGCGCAACGCTGCGGTGGTCATGGAGCTTAAGGGTAAACTGTCAGCGGTGAACGGTAAACAGGCGGGACTGAAAGGAGACAGGACTGAGGACTGAGCAGTCACGAGCCTCAGTCCTCAGTCCTCATCCCTCAGTCCTTTCTCCTTTCTTTGTTCACGCTTACCGTTCAGCCCCATGCGCCCCCGTCCGCCGGCCCAGGCCGTCGAGTTCCGCCGGCGCCTGCTTCGCTGGTTCCGCCGGCACGGGCGGGACCTGCCGTGGCGGCGTACCCGGGACCCGTATCACATCGCGGTCTCGGAGTTCATGCTGCAGCAGACCCAGGTGAGCCGGGTGGAGCAGTTCTATCCCCGCTTCCTGGCCAGCTATCCGACCATCCGGCACCTCGCGGCCGCTCCGCCGGCCCGGGTGAGGGAGAGCTGGGAGGGCCTGGGCTACTACCGCCGGGCGGTCAACCTCCACCGGCTGGCGGAACAGGTCGTCCGGGAACGCGACGGCCTCATGCCCGACTCGGTCGAGGATCTCCGGCGGCTGCCCGGCGTCGGTCGCTATACCGCCGGCGCGATCGCCAGCTTCGCCTTCGAACGCCCGGAACCGGCCGTGGACACCAATGTGGCCCGGGTCCTCCGCCGCGCCTTCGCGACGCCCCGCCGCCCGCTCAAGGACCGGGCGCTCTGGGACCTGGCCGCGGCGCTGGTTCCCCGCCGGCGCGGGAACGCCTGGGCGTTCAATCAGGGCATCATGGAACTGGGAGCGCTCGTCTGCACCGCCCGGAAGGCGGAGTGCGGGAGGTGCCCGGTGAGGGGAGTGTGCAGGACGGGGAAGAAACGGACTGAAGGGTGAACGGTAAACGGTGAACAGTGAACGGGTCGTGACTGCCCTGCCCCGATCCATGTCCAGTCCCGCTCACCGTTCACCGTTCACGTCATCTAGATCCCGTATCGCAGAAACACCCCCGCGGCCAGGGCGATGAGCCCCAGGATCCCGCTGGAGGCGCCGACGATCTTCTGCCGTTTGCGGAGCGCGTCGAATGCTGCGGCGTGGGGTCCTTCGGGGTCGATCCGGGCCAGGCGCATGGCCGTGGGGGCCGTGAGCGCCAGGGTCAGCACGCCGGCCACGAGCCCGGTACCCTGCATCACCATGAGCCAGACGCTGGGAGCCATCATCTCGCCGGTACCGGGATAGGCCCGGAACGTGAGGATAATCCCGCTCACCACGGTGGCCGCGGCCCCCGGGGTCACGACCGTCCGGGTGATGGCCGCCTGCAGGCGGACCAGCGTGCCCTGCGCCCGGCGGTCCATCCGCCGGGCGGCGATGCCCATCATCATCAGCGCGAAGGCACCGCCCAGCCAGAAGGTGAAGCCCGCCACATGCAGAAAGCCCATCAGCGTCGTCATGGTTTCACTCCTGAGGTCATCTCCCGATCGAGCGGCTGCCGCCCGGCAAAGCCGTCATCGACTTCGTGCCAGAACCGGATGTGGGGCTCGCCGAGCCGCCAGCAGAGAAACACCAGCCGGTCTTCGCGCAGGGCGTAGAAGTCCACCAGGCCGCCGTCGAAGCCCTTGAAGATACATCCGATCTCGCCCAGCTCGCCCAGGTAGCCGTTGATCCGCTCCGCCAGGCTGGACACCTCGGTCCTGGCTTCCAGCAGGTCCGGGGTCTCGCCCCAGTCGGCGCGGGCGCCACCGCTCAGTACCTCGTACCGGGCCACCGCCGACCGCCAGGACTGGAAGTCACGCTGCAGATCCCGCACGATCTTCTCGACCAGCGGGAGCGTGCGTTCGGCCTCGGGGACGGTGAAGATGCGCATGCCCATGGGGAGAAAAGTAAGAAGTGAGAAGTGAGAAGTAAGGAGTGAGAAGTGAGAAGTGAGAAGTGAGAAGGGAGAGGTGAGTATTAACCGCTCCGGCCCTGGTCGACAACACCGGCCCGGGCCAGCGCATCCCGGGTGGCCCGGTAGCCTTCCTCGGCGAACCGGGGCGCCAGGTCCAGCCGGAAGGTGACGTGGCGTTCGACCTGCGGCCGGACGTACACCAGGGGCGGGCGGCCGGTGGTCCGGCGCCACGCCTCGACCTGCAGCGCGGTGTTGGCGGCCATGAGGATGCCGGTGGCGTCGTTGTGCGCCCGGATCAGGGCCGGCCCGCCCAGCGGCGCGGCCGGCGGTTCGTCGAAACCCGGGCCGGTATCCACGGCCACCACCAGATCGGCCGGCAACCGGGAGGCGGGCTCGAGGCCGAGCACGGCCCGGAGGCCCCCATCGGCACACCGGCGTCCGGCGATCAGGACCGGCGGATAGAACACCGGCAGCGCACAGGAGGCGAGCACGACGTCCAGCAACGGCGCGTCCTCGCCGCCGGCGCCGAAGAGGAGCAGATCGCCCCGGTCAAGATCGACGGCGGTTACCGTGAGCGGGAATCGCAGGTCGCTGAACCGGCGGACGGGAAGAATCCGCTCGAAGGTCTCGCGCAGCGGATCCAGATCGAACATCGACCGCACGGTGAGGCCGCGCAGCGCCAGCAGGTGCCGCAGCCGGGCGACATCGCGCCGCCGGACGCCCTGCAGCCGGGTGGCGGTTTCGTCCGGGGTGAGCCCGGCGGCGAAGCAGGCCGCCAGCACCGACCCCATCGACGTCCCGATGAAGTAATCCGGCGCGCGCCGGGCTTCCTGCAGCGCGCGCATCGCCCCGATGTGCGCCGCGGCCTTGGCGCCGCCGCCCGCCAGAACGGCGACGATCACCGGGCCCGCCCCTGTTCCCGCCGCAGCCGCGCGGCCTCGAACCGGGCGTGCTCTTCGGCCGTCTCCGGGACGAGCCGGGGTACCCGCTTGGGGTGGCCGGCATCATCGATCGCCACGAAGACGACGTGCGCGGTATGGGTATGCCGCCGTTCCCCGGTGGAGATGGTCTCGGAGTAGACCTCGACCGATACGTCCATGGAGGAATTGCCCACGAAATCCACGGCCGCGGCGCAGGTCACCAGCGCTCCGACCGGAATCCGCTCGCGGAAATTCACCCGGTCGATGCTGGCCGTCACCGCCGGCCCGCCGGCGTGCCGGATCGCCGCCACCGCCGCGGCCTGATCGACCATCGCCAGGAGATGGCCACCGAAGAGATCGCCCAGCACATTCTGCATGTGCGGCATGATCAGGGTGGTGAGCTCGGCCCGGGAGTAGGACATGGGATGGGATGCGGGCATGGCCGTGAACGGTGAACGGTGAACGGTGAACGGTGGGTGGACCTTCGAGATGGTGAAGCCGGCCCCGTTCACCGCTTACCGTTCACCGTTCACCGTCTTAGAAGTCCACCGGCCTCAGGTAGTATTCCCCGATGGCGGTCTGGCTCAGCATCGCCACGGTCGGGAGGCGGCGTTTCCAGTGGGTCGACTCGAGCCGCTTGCGGACCAGCGTAATCTCTTCCGACGTGAAGCCCAGGCCGGTGATGTCTTCCGGCCGGTAGCCGGACAGGAGCCAGTGCAGGATGAGATCCGCCCGGGGATAGGACAGGCCGAAATCGCCTTCGTCGGTCTGGCCCCGGATGAGGTCGGCGCTGGCCGGCTTCTCCACGATGACCTCCGGGACGCCGACGTGGCGGGCCAGAGCCCAGACCTGGGTCTTGAACAGGTCGCCGATGGGATTGACCGGAGGTGAGTCGTCCGCGTGCCAGGTGAAGTACCCCAGCAGCCGTTCGGTCTTGTTGCCGGTGCCGAGCGGCAGCGCCGGGAGTGCGGCGGAGAGATCGAACAGCACGATCATCCGCATTCGGGCCATGACGTTGCCCCGGCGGGCCGGATCGGTCTCGGACCCGATGGCCTTCACCAGATTGTCCACCGCGGTGGTGATTTCGATCGTGCGGGTCTCGATCCCGAGCCGGTCGGCCACCAGCTGGGCGTGGTCCAGGCTCTCCGGGCTGGAGGTCCGGTAGGGAAGGCGTACCCCGATCACGTTGCCGGCACCGAGTGCCTCGGCGGCCAGAAACGCCACCAGGGAACTGTCCACTCCACCGGAGAGCCCCACGATCACCTTCTGAAAGCCCCGCCGCCGCTGGACTTCGTCGCGGATGAACTCGACCAGCCAGCGCCGGGTCAGCTCACCGTCGATCTCCAGCGGATTGGCCGACGGAGCCGCGGGCCGCCGCGCCGGCCGGGCGGCGGGAGCGCCGGCCTGCCTGGCCGAGGGCGCGTGGGCCGGTTTCCGTCCGTCGGACCGGCCACCTTCGAATGCTTCGATCAGATGCGGCCAGCGGGATTCCAGATCCGAGAGCAGCGGCTGCTCCGATCGTGCGCGCGTGATCTCGTCGAGATCGATCTCGGTCCCTACCACCGCCGAATCGAAGAGTGGAGCCTCCAGCGCCAGGTGTCCCCGGGGATCCACCACGATCGACCCGCCGGCAAACGCCTTGCCGCCCTCGAACCCGACCAGGTGAGCGACGGCCACAAACAGGCCGTGCTCCTCGGCAATGCCCTGGGCCAGCCGCTGCCAGCGGTCCAGGTTTGCCGGGCGGGGGGCTCCTTCCCGGGGGCGCAGCCCGCGAGCCGGCGTGGCGCTCGGAATGATGATGAGCTGCGCCCCGTCGAGCGCCGCGAGGGTGGGAGCCAGCGAATGCCAGGCATCCTCGCAGATGAGCATCGCCGCCCGGCCCCAGGCGGTATCGAACGCCTGGACACTCTTGCCCGGCTCCACGAACCGTTCTTCATCGAAGACGCCGTAGGTCGGGAGAAACACCTTGCGGTGTACGTGCCGGATTCCGGCTTCCGGGCCGCCCAGCGTAGCGTAGAGGGCGGAATTGTAGAGCTGGTTGCGCCACACCTCGTAGAACCCGATGGCGATGTCCATCGGCGGCAGGCCCGACTCGACGTGCAGTTCGGCCAGGTCGGCGAAGAGATGCTCGGCACTCAGGGCCAGGTCCCGCACGCCACCCTCGAGGAAGTACCCCGTGAGGGCCGCTTCCGGCAGCAGGACCAGCTGGGGTGGCTCCTTCCAGGTCCCGACCTCCCGCAGCAGGTCGCCCAGCCGACCGAGGTTCTCCCGGTAGGCACCCTTGCGGGGCCGCAGCTGGGCAATCGCCAGGCGAAGCATGGGGGGAAGATAACTAGGACTGAGGACTGAGGACTGAGGGCTGAGGGCTGAGGGCTGAGGGCTGAGGACTGAGGACTGAGGACTGCGGACCGAGGGCGCGGGTCCTGGGTCCTGGGTCCTTGCCCCCCGCGCACCGCGACACTAACATCACTGCGAATGGCGATGGAGTTCGCCCCTAACCGCTGCGTCCCCGCAGCTGATGACTCCTGCGACGGCCGGGCGGCTGGCGTGGGGGTTTTCGCATCTGGTCGCGGTTGTCCGGCGGGACGGAGCGCAGTGACACCGTCCTCGGTCCTCAGTCCTCAGTCCTATTGGTCCCATGCTCTGGTACGTTGCGATCGGCAGTGCGGCCGGCGGAGTGAGCCGCTATCTCCTGGGGGGCGTCATGCAGCGGGCGTCCGCCGCCTTCCCCTGGGGCACCCTGGTAGTCAACATCGCGGGATCATTCCTGCTGGGCGCCCTGATGCGCTATTCCCTGTCGGCTCCGAGTCTGAGCCCGGAAACCCGGGCGTTGCTCACGATCGGGTTCTGCGGCGGCTTCACCACCTTCTCGACCTTCAGCTACGAGGCCATCAGGCTCATGCAGGACGGCGAATGGCCTCAGGCCCTGGGATACATCGCGGCGAGCGTCCTGGTTTCGCTTCTGGCGGTGTGGCTGGGGATGATGGGAGCAGAGTGGATTCTCATCAAGGACTGAACCACGACAGTGCCGAGAACCGAGGACTGATCGGCGTCCGCCCCTACGACTGACGGAGCTCCTTATGCATGGCCTGGTCGGTGAACGCACCCTGATGCGGATTCATATCGGCGAGAGCGACAAATTCGGCGGCAAGCCGCTCTACGAAGCCATCGTGAGCCTCCTGCGCGAGCGGGGCTTCGCCGGCGCCACCGTGTTCCGGGGCATCATGGGCTTCGGCGCGAACGCCCGGATGCACACCGAGAAGGTGCTGCGCCTCTCCCTGGACCTGCCCCTGGTCATCGAAAGCGTGGATACCGAAGAGAAGATCGAGGGCATCCTCCCGGAACTCGACAAGATGATCGGCGGTGGCCTCATCACGCTGGAACGGGCACGGGTAATCACCTACCGGCCCGAGGAGAGGTGAGAGGTAAGAGGTAAGAGGTGAGAGGTGAGAGGGGAAAGGGGAGAGGGTCGTGCTTCCATGGGGTGGGGCACAGCGTTACAGTTCCGTCCCGGAATGTGGGCTTCGCCCGGCACCCGGCACCCGGCACCCGGCACTCTGCACTCTGCACCCTGCACTCTGCACTCTGCACTCTGAGCTCTGAACCCCGAACCCTCCCCCCCATGTCCCTGCTGGCAGCCATCACCGGAGTCACCAACGCCTGCGAGATCCACCGGTCACTCGTGACCGGCGGACAGCCGGTCGCGGGGCACCTGCAGGCCCTCAAGAACGCGGGCGGTTCCATCATCCTCGACATCCGGGACCCGATGGAGCCTCGGCCGATCGACGAACCGGCGGTGGCCGCCGATCTGGGCATGGAATACGTGAACATCCCGGTGAGTTCGGCGTCGCTGAACGACGACACCATGGAGCGGATCCTCGGCGTCCTGCGGGAGTCAAACGGCCGGGGGGTCTTCTTCCATTGCGCCAGCGGGAACCGGGTGGGAGGAGCCCTGATTCCCTATCTCATGCTGGATCAGGAGATGGACGAGGAAGCGGCGATCGAGAATGCCCTGCGGGTGGGGCTGCGGAGCCCCGAGATGCTGGAGTGGGGACTGGAATACGCCAGGAGAGCCCGGGACAACAACGACAGTGAAGGGTGAACGGCCGAGGGGCCGGACCCGCCGCTTCAGTGGCGAATCCGGCCCTGCCTGCCGCTCACTGTTCACGGTTGCCATTCACCGCTCTCCCGGCACTTCCCTCCCCCCGGCCCACCGGTGCCAGTACATCCGCATCTCGCTGATCTTTCCATTTTCGGTCTCACAGAACAGGGCGCCACGCGCGTCCACCCAGTCACCGGTACGGCGCCGGCGGAAGGTGCACTTGAATTCGGTCGAGAACCAGGGACCGGCCACGAAGATCTCCCCCCGATTGAACGTCACCTCCGACTGATAATACGGGATCTCGCGCCAGTACTCCCGGATGGCTTCGATGCCTTCGAGCGGGGCTGCGAACGGGGTCTCCACGAATCGGGCGTTTTCGTTGAACGCCGACAGCAGCGTCTCCACGTTGCAGCGGCTCCAGCCCTTGCCGAAGGTGTCGATCAGGTCGGCGCCGAGGCTGGCGGTCGAGGTGTCGGAAGCAGGGCGCATTGAGAGGTCGAGAGGTCGAGAAGTCGAGAAGTCGAGAAGACGAGAGGTCGAGAAGTCGAGAAGTCGAGAAGTCGAGAAGTCGAGTGGCCGAAGTTAGTTTCCCTTCATGAACTGGAAGTTACATCGGCGCCGCGCCGTCTGCCGGGCGGCCCTGGGTCTTGTGTTGTGCCTGCCCGCCCGGGCCTGGGCCCAGGCGCCTTGTTCCCCGGAAGCCGGGCGGGATGTGGCGCTGGGCTGGCAGCTGTACCGGGCGGATTCGGTCGCCGCGGCGGAGGCCCGGTTCCGACGGGCCGACCGAAGCTGTCCCGGCAACCTGGACGCCAAGGTCGGCCTGGGGTTTACCGCGCTGCGGCTGGGCTATCCGGCCCGGGCCGATTCCCTGTTCCGCCTGGTTCTCCGGGGCGACAGCACCAACGCGGACGGCTGGAGCGGCCTCAGCCTGGCCGCCTTCAGGCTGGGGGACAGCGCGACCGCCGTCCGGGCGGGGCGGCGTGCGGTGGCCCTGAATCCGGGCGAGGAATCGGCCCGGCTGGTCTTGGACCGGCTGAGCCCGGGGTGGGACCGGCCGGCGCGGGCCGGCTGGCGGCGGCCCGACACCCTGATCGTCGCGGCCCGGACACGGGGCGAACGGTTCGAAGTCCCGGCGTCGAACGGCTGGCAGCCGTTCTATATCAAGGGGATCAACCTGGGCGTGGCCCTGCCCGGCCGGTTTCCGGCCGAATTTCCCGCCGACTCCGCGCTCTATGCCGGCTGGCTGGATTCCATCGCCGGCATGAACGCCAATGCGGTGCGGCTCTACACCATCCTGCCGCCGGAGTTCTATCGCGCGCTCGCCGGATGGAACCGGACCCATCCTGATCGGCCGCTCTGGCTGGTTCACGGCGTCTGGACCGAGCTGCCCCCGGAGCACGAATTCGACGACCCCGCCTGGAAGAACGGGTTCCGGCAGGAAATGCGGCGGGTGGTGGACCTGGTACACGGACGGGCGGACCTGCCCATCCGGCCGGGGCACGCCGGCGGCCGGTATGACGCCGACGTCTCCCGCTGGACCCTGGCTTATATCATCGGCCGGGAGTGGGAGCCCTTCGCGGTGGAGGCCTACGATTCGGTCAATCCGGGGCGGCGGCCGTTCCGCGGCCGTTACCTGGAAGCGGCCAGTGCGCCGGCGGCCGACGTCTGGATGGCGGAACAGTGCGACTATCTGCTCGGCTACGAGGCCGACACCTACAACGCCATCCGCCCGATCGCCTATACCAACTGGCCGACGCTGGATCCGCTGCATCATCCGACCGAGACGACCATCGCCGAGGAGATCGAGTGGCGGAAGAAGTCGGGGCGGCCGGCCGAGATGCTGCGGGAGTACGACAACGACGTCATCGGCCTGGACGCGATGCTGATCCGACCGACCCCGGCCAATCCCGCCGGCTGGTTCGCCAGCTACCATGCGTATCCGTACTACCCGGACTTCCTGCTGTATGATCCGGGGTACGCGTCCAGTGTGTCCCCGGAAGGTCCCTCGAACTACTTTGGCTATCTGCAGGACCTGCGGCGGCACCACCCCGGTATTCCGCTCGTGATCGCGGAGTACGGCGTCCCGTCCAGCCGGGGGGTTGCCCACCTCCAGCCGCAGGGGTGGAATCATGGTGGTCACGATGAGCGGGCCATGGCCGAAATAGACGCCCGGCTCACCCGCGAGATCCGGCAGAGCGGCGCGGCCGGCGGAATCCTGTTCGCCTGGATCGACGAATGGTTCAAGAAGAACTGGATCGTGATCGACTTCGAGATTCCGGCCGAGAACACCCGGCAATGGCATAACGTGATGGACGCCGAGCAGAACTACGGCATTCTGGGGATGTACGCCGGCCCGCGGGACAGCACGCCCCGCCTCGGCGGCTATCCCGCGCTCTGGCGGACCGGCACGCCGGTGGCCGGCGGGCCGGTCTCCGGGCCGCTCGAGCCCGCCTGGCTCAGAGTCCGGAGCGACGAGTCGTACGTCTCCCTCTCGGCAGCGTTCCCGGGGCTCGAGGGCCGGCCCTTCCCCTGGGACAGCGCCG
>JBFXBG010000051.1:0-23396 GCA_050183505.1 Gemmatimonadales bacterium
CCATCCTGGGTGGGCTAATTTACAATCTTTCCTTGAGTTGCGAAAGACTGAGGGGCCGGCAAAAGCGTCAAAAGCCGTGACACGATTTGGGCCGCCGCGTCCGGCCGGCCGCGCTGCCCGGCCCGGTTGGCCATGGCGTTCCGGCGCACGTCATCGCTCAGCAGGGCGGTCACCTCCCTGCCCAGTTGATCCGGCGTCAACTCCGCCTGGGGCAGCAATCGCGCCGCGCCGGAATCCGCCATGGCCCGCGCGTTGAAGGTCTGGTGGTCCGCCGCCGCCGAAGGCAGCGGGATCAGGATGCTGGGCAGGCCCCACGCGCACAGCTCGGCGATGGTGAGCGCTCCGGCCCGGGCCACCACCAGATCCGCGACCGCGTACGCGTCGGCAATTGGGTCCAGAAACTCCACCACCTGGACGTCCGGCGGGGCGTGAAACCGCCGGAATTCATCGTAGGATCGCGGGCCGGCGGCCCAGATCACCTGCAGCCCGCTGCCTCCGCCCGCGCCCAACCACTCGGCGACCACCCGGTTCACCGCCAGCGCCCCCTGGCTGCCGCCCATGATCAGCAGCACGGGCGCCTCGCTCCTGAGGCCGAACAGCTCGCGGGCGCGCGGCCGCCGGCTCGGATCCGGCGGCATGATCGGGTTGCCGGTGTCGAACACCTCCGTCTCGGGCCCGACCCGGATGCGGGTCCGGGCTTCAGGCAGGCCGAGATAGACATGCCGGGCCCGCTTCGCCAGCCACCGGGTGGCGAGTCCGGGCCAGGCATTCTGTTCCTGCAGGGCGATCGGGATGCCGCGGCGGGCGGCAAACCAGAGCACCGGGGCCGAGGCATACCCGCCGGTCCCGATCGCGACCGCGGGCCGCTCCGCCTCCAGCAGCGCCCGGACGCCGCGACACACGCGCCAGCCCGCGACCGGGCTCCGCAGGTTCTTCCACCATTGGTGGCGGTAGAGCGGCTGGCTGGGGAGCAGGTAGTGCCGATAGGGGCGGGTGGGGAGAATGCGGGCTTCGACCCCGCGCTCCGCGCCCACCAGGACCGGTTCGAACCCGCGCTCCCGCGCCACCGCATCGGCGATCGCCAGCGCGGGCATGAGGTGTCCGCCGGTGCCACCTCCGGCGATGAGCACGACCGGGCTCATCCGGTCCGGCTCCGGGCACGCCGTTCGGGCGCCCCCTCCTTGCGGCCCGGGGCGCGGGCCGGCTTGCCCCGCATCCGCCCCACGTTGATCAGGATCCCGGTCCCGATGAGCGAGATCATCAGGTTGGACCGGCCGTGGGACATGAACGGCAGCGAGAGTCCCGTGGTCGGCATGAGGCCCAGGGTCACGGCCATATGCAGAAAGGCGGAGACCCCGACCGCCGCGGTGAGCCCGACGGCCAGGTACCGTCCGAACGGATCGGGGGCCGTGCGGGATATTCGAAAGCCCATCCAGCAGAACAGGCCGAAGAGCGTCACCACGACGCACACACCGAGGAACCCCCATTCCTCTCCGATCGTACTGAACAGGAAATCGGCATAGGCGTAGGGAACGTAACCCAGCTTGGCCTGTCCCTCGCCCAGGCCCACGCCGAGCACGCGCCCGCTGCCGAATCCCACGAGCGACTGATACAACTGCGTCGCCTCGGGCGCGTTGGCGTTGGAGCCCTCCATGAACGCCGTGACCCGGCGGATCCGGTACTCGACATCATGGATCTGGTTGGCCACCAGAATCACCCCCAGCAGGCCCAGCAGCAGGAAGTGTCCGATCTTGGCGCCGGCGGTGAACAGCACCAGCATCCCCAGCAGGGCGACCAGCGTGGCCATCGACAGATTGGGTTCCAGCAGGACCATCCCGGCGATCAGGCCGATCACCAGCAGGAACGGCACGACGCCCTTCTTGAACTGGCGGACCTGATCGCCCTTCTTGGCGGCCAGCATGGCGCACCAGATCACGATCGTGAGGCGGGCCAGCTCGGAGGGCTGGAAGCTGACCGCCTTGAGACTGACCCAGCGGCGCGCGCCGTTGATGACCGGGGCGATCGCGTAGGTGAACGGCAGCAGCGGAATGAGCAGGAAGCCCGCGGTCACGAAGAGAAGCGGCCATGCCAGCCGCTGCCACAGGTGGTAGTCGACCCGCGACACGATCAGGAGCCCCACCCCGCCCACCAGGGCGCCCAGCAACTGGTTCAGGGCATAGGAGGTCCCCACGTAGTGGCCCTGCTCGGTCACCATGCTGGCGGCGCCGTACATGGCGGTGATGCCGAAGACGACCATCGTCGCGGTGACCACGGCCAGCAGCCGGGTCTCCCAGCGCAGTTCACCGGGATGCATCGGGGGTGCCGTCACATTGCCTCCACCGCCGCCCGGAACCGGGCGCCGCGTTCCTCGTAATTGCGGAACATGTCGTAACTGGAACAGGCTGGAGAGAGCAGCACGGCGTCGCCGGCCTGCGCCAGGGCGCGGGCCCGGCCGATGACGTCGTCGAAATCGCCCCCCCGGATGACGCGGACCCGCGGACCCAGATCCTGATCCACGATCGGCGCCGCCTCCCCATAGGCGACCACCGCGCGGCAGCGGCCCTGCATCCGCTCCGCCAGCCGGGTGTAGGGTTCACCCTTGTGGCGGCCGCCGAGCAGCAGAATGTAGGGCCGGTCGACGGCGTCGAGCGCCACCTCGGTGGACGCCACATTGGTGGCCTTGGAATCGTTGATCCACAGCACGCCGTCGACTTCCCGTACCGGCTCGAGCCGGTGGGGCAACGGCCGGAAGGAACGCAGCCCCGCCGCGAGGGCGCGGGCCGCGGCGCCGGCCGCGCGTACCGCGAGCGCGGCGACCAGCGCGTTGCCCACGTTGTGATCGCCGAGCAGGTGCAGCTCCCCCCGCTCGATCAGCAGCCCGGAGTCCAGCATGAGGCCGGCCCGTGTCCGGTCGTACCAGCCGTCGGCCGGGGCGCGGACCGAGAACCGCAGGTGGCGGCCGGGCGCCGCGGCGGCCATTTCCTGGACCGCGGGGTCATCCGCGTTGGTCACCCAGACCGAGTCGGGGGTGGCGTTCAGAAAGAGACGGGCCTTGTCGGCGTAATAGGCCTCCATCGAGGGATACCGGTCCAGGTGATCGGGCGCGAGGTTGGTAAGGACGCCGACCGCGGGGCGGAAATGGCTCATGTCGTGGAGCTGGAACGACGAGACCTCCACCGCCAGCCAGTCGTACGCCCGGCTCTCCAGCGCGACCTCGCACAGCGGAGTGCCGATGTTCCCCGCAGCCCGGGCCCGGTACCCGGCGGCCTTGAGGAGGTGGGCGACGAGCGCCGTGGTGGTGGTCTTGCCGTTGGTCCCGGTGATGCCGATACAATGCGTGTCCGGCAACGCCACGTACCCCACGTCCAGCTCCGCGTGCACCGGCACGCCCGCCGCCCGGGCCGCCGCCAGCGGCGCGGCATCCGGCGGGATCCCGGGCGACACCACCACCGCGACGGCCCGGCGGATGCGCGCCAGGTCGTGCCCGCCGAGCTGGACCGCCGCTCCAAGTTCGACGAGCCCCCGGGTGCGCGCCTCCAGATCGGGCGTCCGGGCGGCCTCCGAGGCGTAGACGGGAATCTCCCGGGCCAGCAGCAGGCGGGTGGCGGCTACGCCGCTCCGACCCAGCCCCAGGACGGCCACTTCCCGGCCGCTGGCGCGCCATTCAACCAGCATTCAGCGCACCTTCAGCGTGAAGAGACCGAGCAGCGCACAGAAGATTCCCAGGATGTAGAAGCGGGTGACCACGGTGGTCTCGGCCCAGCCGAGTTTCTCGAAGTGATGGTGGAGCGGCGCCATCCGGAAGACCCGGTGGGCATCCGCGTATTCCTTCCCCCGGGTCCGCTTGTTCAGCTTGTACACCCCGGTCTGGAGCAGCACCGAGCAGGTCTCGGCGGCGAAGACGCCGCCGATGATGAGCAGCAGGAATTCCGACTTGATGAGAATCGCCACCGTACCCAGGGCACCGCCGATGGCCAGGCTCCCGGTATCGCCCATGAAGACCTGCGCCGGATGGGCGTTGAACCAGAGAAACCCGAGGCAGCCGCCCATGAGCGCCGCGCAGAAGACCGCCAGTTCCCCGGAGCCCGACAGGTAGAAAAGATTCAGGTACTCGGTGGCGTCCACCCGCCCCATGAGATAGGCGAAGCCGGCAAAGGCCGCGGCCGCGATCGCGGTGAGTCCGGTGGCCAGGCCGTCCAGCCCGTCGGTCAGATTCACCGCGTTGGTACTGCCGGTGATCACCACCGTGACGAACACCACGTACAGCCAGGGAGCAAAATTCACGACCAGGTACTTGAAGAACGGCAGGCTGGTCGCGGTGGCCGGAATCACCTCGGGTGAGGCCACCGGCCAGTAGATGAGCAGCAATCCGAGGACGATACCGAAGCTCACCTGGCCCACCAGTTTCCACTTCGCCACCAGGCCCCGGCTCTTGCCCTGGACGATCTTGAGGTAATCGTCCAGAAACCCGATGCACCCCATCCAGAGCGTCGCCAGCAGCGCCACCAGCACATAGCGGTTGTCGAGCTGGGCCCAGAGGAGGGTCGGTACGACGGTGGCGATGAGAATGATCACGCCCCCCATCGTCGGCGTGCCCCGCTTGCCCTGGTGTGAGGCGGGACCGTCGGCCCGGATGACCTGCCCCACCTTGCGCTCCCGCAGCACCCGGATGATGGCCGGCCCGATCAGGAACGCGATGAGAATCGCCGTGACGGTGGCGCCCGCCGCACGGAAGCTGATGTAGTTGAAGAGATTGAACAGAATGTAGGTCTTGCCCAGAGGGGCCAGGAGATGATAGAACATCTAGCCTCGAGCGTGGACCATCCAAGGATTGCACGCGTGCTCAGCGCCGGCGGGTCGCACCGCCCGCGGCGCTACCCCGCGCGCGCGGTGAGTGCCGGTAAGATAGTTTCGAGCGCTACTCCCCGCGACGCCTTCAGCACGACCAGCTCATCGCCGCGTAGGCGGGATGCCAGTGCCGGGCCCAGCGAGGCGGGGTCCGGGGCCAGCAGCAGACGCTCACCCAGGCGGTCCCGGTAGGGCGCCAGGGCTCCGGCGAACTCGCCCACGCCGGCCAGCAGTTCGGGCTCGAGCGCCACCAGCTCCCGGGCCACCGCCTCGTGCAGACGGCCGGAATCCTCACCCAGTTCCCGCATGGTGCCGGCCACGAAAACCAGCCGGCGGCCCGATCGCATCGCCTGGGCGGTCGCCATGGCCGTACGGAAGGACTGCGGGTTGGCGTTGTAGGCATCGTGCAGAACGGTAAGGCGCCCGGTCTGGATCAGTTCACCCCGACCACCCGGGATGGTGAGCCCCTCGAGCGCCCGGCCGGCGGCGGCCCGGTCCAGCATCAGTTCCCGGACCAGGGCCCAGGCGAACATCGCGTTCCCGGCCTGGTGCGCGCCCCGCAACGGCAGCCGCACGGTGGTCCCGTCGATGGTGAAACCGGGGCGGGCGTCGCCATCCAGCGTGAGCGAGGCCGGCTCGACGTCGGCGCCGCGGAGACCGGCCGTCAGCACCCGCCCGGCCCGCTCCCGGGCCCGTCCCGCCAGTTCGGGTGGTTCGGTTCCGACCACGGCGAGCGGCACCCGGTCGATCAGCGACAGCTTTTCCTGCATCACTCCCGCCAGCGACCCGAACCCCTCCAGATGACACTCGACCACATTGATGATGATCCCGATCGTCGGTTCGATGATCGCCCGGGCCCGGGCAAGCTCTCCGACCTGATTGGCACCGGCCTCGATCACCAGGGCCTCGGTATCGTCCGGCGCGGCCAGAATGGTCTGCGGGATCCCGACCAGATTGTTCAGGTTGTAGCGCGTCGCGTGGACGTTGAACCCGGTCCGCAGGACGGCGGCGACCATCTCCTTGGTACTGGTCTTCCCGTTGCTGCCGGTCACCGCGACGACGGGACCCCGGATCTGCCGGCGGCGGTGGCGGGCCAGGAGGCCGTAGGCGGCCAGAGTATCGTCCACTTCCAGCAGTTCGAGCCCGGCGACCGGCGGTGTCCCCCGGCGCACCACCGCCGCCCGGGCTCCGGCCAGCGCGGCCGCCGCCAGATGATCGTGCGCATCGTAGCGCTCGCCCTGCAGCGCCACGAAGAGCGAACCCGGGGCCAGGGTCCGGGTATCGGTCGAGATGCTGGCAAACGGGGCGGACTCGGCCTCGTCCCGCGGGGGCAGGCCCAGCGCCTCCCGCACCCAGGCGGCGGTGGGGATCATCCCGCCGCTCCCAGATCCGCAATGATCTGCCGCTCGTCGAACGGGAGCTTTTCCGTCCCGACCACCTGATAGGTCTCGTGGCCCTTGCCGGCGAGCAACAGGGTGTCCCCGGGGCGGGCCAGCGCTACCGCCTGCTCGATGGCCCGCCGCCGGTCGGCATTGCGGTGGTGGGGCTTGCCGCCCATCCCGGCCTCGACCTCGTCGATGATGGCTTCCGGATCCTCTGTCCGCGGGTTGTCCGACGTCAGCACCGGGACGTCACCCAGCTCGGCGGCGATCCGGCCCATGACCGGCCGCTTGCCCCGGTCCCGGTCGCCGCCGCAACCGAACACCACGATGAGCCGTCCCCGGGTCAGCGGGCGCAGCGTCTGCAGGGCGCGCTGAAGCGCGTCCGGCGTGTGGGCGTAGTCCCGCAGGATGACACAGGGCCGCTCGGACAGCAGCTCCATCCGGCCGGGTACCTGGGGGGCGTGGGCGAGCCGTCCGGTGACCTCGGCCCACGAATGGCCCAGGGCCAGGGCGGCGGCGGCGGCACCGAGGGCATTGCTGATGTTGTAGTCCCCGAGCAACGGCAGCCGGACCGCTCCACTGCCCCACCGTCCCGCCATGCGGAACGAACTTCCCGCGCTATCGAGCTGGATCTCCGAGGCGCGCAGGTCCGCGTGGGGAGCCGTGCCGTAGGTGACCCGGCCGGCCCTGGGCGGCATCGCCGACCAGGCGGAGTCGTCGGCGTTGACGATCTCGATGCCGCCGCCGGCCAGGAGCCCGCTCAAACGGAGCTTGGCCGCGAGATAGGCCTCCATGCTGCGGTGGTAGTCGAGATGGTCCCGGGTCAGATTGGTGAAAATGCCGGCGGCGAAGCGCAGATCGTCCAGCCGTCCCTGATCGAGGCTGTGCGACGACGCCTCCATTGCCACGTGGGTCACCCCCCGCGCGACCAGCGCGGCGAGGGTCGCCTGCAGGTCCACCGGCCCGGGGGTGGTCAGGGTGCCGGCGGTGGAGGATACCGGTTCGCCCGCCCCGTCGAAGGCCCCCAGGGTGCCGATGCTCGCGGCGGTTCCGCCGGCATTGAAGAGGTGGGCGGCCAGGACGGTCGTCGTGGTCTTGCCGTTGGTGCCGGTCACCGCGACCAGCATGAGTCTGGACGCCGGATCGCCGAACCAGGTGCGGGCCGCCAGCATGGCGGCCCGCCGGCTGTCGGTCACCTGAATCTCCGGCCGGCCGCTTCCCTGGGGAGTCTCCACCACGATGGCCGCGGCTCCGCGGCGCACCGCGTCCGGAATGAACCGGTGCCCGTCGGTCTGGGTTCCGCGGACCGCGACATAGAGCATCCCGGGCAGGATCGTACGACTGTCGTCGCTGATTCCGGTCAGCGGCAGATCCCCGGTCGGGCCGCTCACCAGCAGACCCTCACGACGGATGGCGTTCAGGATGGGAGTCAGCGTGGCCAAGATCGGGATCGGAGACGTGGGAACCGGGATGAGAGGCGGATGTCCGGAAGGGATCATTCCGCCCAGGCGGAGACCGTCGCGCCGGCGCGGATCGAATCACCGGCGGCGGGCCAGGTCCGGCGGACGGTGCCGAGTCCGTGGAGCTGGACCGTCAGGCCCCGCCGGTGCAGCTGGGTCAGGGCATGGCGTACGTCCTGACCGAGAACGTCGGGCATCGCGACGCTCCCGCGCGCCGTCGCGGTATCGGGCACGAAGGGCCACGGTATGGCCGCCACGTGACCGGGTTCGGGCTCGACCCTGGCGGGATGCGCCACCGGCTCCGGGCCGCCGCCGCTGGCCAGGCTGGCCCGGTCGATCGAGACCTCCCGGGCCGTCAAGGCCTGTTCGAGCATGCGGCGGGTGATCGGGGCCGCGACCTGGGCGCCGTAGATCCCGCCGCGGGGATCATCCACCTTCACGATGACCACCAGACGGGGATCGTCCGCCGGAAAGAGCGCGGCGAATGACGCGGTGTACCGGCCGGGGGCATACTTGCCGTCGATGACCCGGCGTGCCGTCCCGGTCTTGCCGATCAACTGGTAGTTCTCCATCTGCGCCCGGGCGCCGGTGCCCCCCTCGCTCACGGCACCGCGCAGAAAGTCCCGGAGCCGGGCGGCCACCGTCGGTGTCACCGCCCGCCGGACCGGCTCGGGGTCGTGCCGGTAGAGTTCCCTGCCGTCCACGTCCCGGACCTCGCGGACCAGGCTCGGGGCAAGCAGGATCCCGTCGTTGGCGATGGCCCCGTAGGCCGCGGCCAGCTGCAAGGGCGTCACGCTGAACTCGTAGCCGATGGCCAGGCTGGGACGGGTATACTCGGTCCAGCCGTCGGGACGCTGCAGCCGGCCGCGGGATTCCGAGGGGTATTCGACGCCCGTGGGGCTGCCGAAGCCGAAGCCGCGCAGCATCTCGTACTGCTGTTCCCGGGTCAGCCGGAAGGAGAACTTCGCCATGACGATGTTGCTGGAGACCTCCACCGCCTGGGCCAGCGTGAGCCGTCCATGCGAGATGTGCGAGTCCTCCAGCAGACGCGGCGGCTCCCGCTCGCTCACGCTCAGGAGCCAGCGCCCGTCTTCGGCGTCCTCCGCGTCCGTATCGGACACCAGCCCGCCGCTCAGCAGGGCCGCGGCCGTAAAGAGCTTGGCCGTCGACCCGGGCTCGAAGGGATCGGTCAGCGCGGTGGGCCGGTTGGAGAAGCCGCCGGCCGTCCGCTGACGCGATGCCAGTGCCAGGATCTCGCCGGTCCGGGAATCGTAGAAGACGACGTCGCCGCCGCTGGCATCGTTGCTGGCGATGGCTTCTTCCAGGCCCGCCTCGGCGATCTCCTGCAGCGCCGCGTCGATCGTCAGGGTGACATCGTACCCCGGAACCGGGCGGCGAATGATCCGGCCGGGTGATTCATACCTCCGGCCCGCCCGGTCCTTGAGCACCACCTGCTCCCCCGGCGTTCCGGTCAGCAGATCGTTCAGGGCGCTCTCCAGCCCCGACGCTCCATCGCCGCCGTCCGGCGCCAGCGAGCCGATGACGGGGCGGGCCAGCTCGCGGGAGGGATAGAACCGGTTGTATTCGACTTCCAGATGGACACCGCGGAAGGACCGCAGGGTATCGACTTCGCTGGCCGTATACGGACCATGAAAGTAGAGATAGGCGCTCCCGCGCAGACCCCGGTCGATCCGGCCCTGCGGCAGGCCGAGCGCCCGGGCGGCCGCGCGGACCAGGGCCTTGCGGTCGGTGACCTCCCGCGGGGCGATACCCACATGGTAGAACTCCTGCGTCACCGCCAGCGGGGTGCCGGAGCGATCGTAGATCGCGCCGCGCCGTGCCACGATCGGCACGCGCTCGGTCCGGGTCTCGGCCGCCGTCCGGGCCCAGCGGCTGCCTTGCAGCAACTGGAGCTGTGCCGCCCGGCCGACGATGGCCACGACCGCCAGCAGGAACACCACTTCGAGGAGCCAGATCCGGGCGACCGGTTTCGCCATCAATGGTCCTCCGCCGGCCGATCGGGAACCGTGAAGGTCACGAATTCCGTGTCGGCCGGGTTGTGCAGTCCGAGATCACGCTCGGCTCTGGCCCCGAGCGTCTGCCGGCTGGTGGCGGTCCGCAGCCGTTGCTCCAGCTCGGCGCGCTGGGCCTCCAGGGCGGCCCGCTCCTTCCGGAGTTCACCCAGCGCGCGGGAGGTCCGCAGCGCCGACTGCTGCCGGGCGACGACGAGCGTCGTCACCACCAGAAAGTAGACCAGCCAGAAGAGGAGCCAGTGCCGGCCCTTCAGGTTCATGGGTGCTTCCGGAACAGACGCAGTTTGGCGCTCCGCGCGCGGGGATTGGCTTCGGTTTCCGCGGGACCGGGACGGATCGGCCGTCGAGGATCGAGCGAGCCGAGCGGGTGCCCCCGGCAGGTACAGACCGGCTGCCGCGGCGGGCAGACGCAGGCGCGGGCCCACTCCTGAAAGGCATGCTTGACGACCCGATCCTCTCCTGAATGGTAACTGATTACCGCGATGGTCCCAACGGGGGGAAGAGCGGAGAGAAAGGCCGGCAGGGCACGGGAGAGCCCCTCGAGTTCGTCGTTGACCGCGATCCGGACCGCCTGGAACAGCCGGGCGAAATCGGCCGGACCCGACCGGGGGCCGAGGACGGCCCGGATGGCATTCACCAGGTCGTCACTCAGGGCAAAGGCCGCCCGTTCCCGGCGGCGGACGATTTCACGGGCCAGGGCCCGGGCCCGGGGCTCGTCCCCGTACTCGGCGAACGTACGCTGGAGTTCGGCCTCGTCCGCCGCGTTCAGGAAATCCGCCGCCGTCCGGCCGGTCCGCTCCATGCGCATATCCAGGGGCACGCCCGGCCGGAAACTGAAGCCGCGCTGGTCCTGATCCAGCTGGCCGGAGGAGACGCCAAGGTCGAGCAGAATGAAATCGGGGTGGAAGTCCTCGACCGCCGCCAGGGCCGCCGGATCGCTGTAGGCGGCCTGGAGGTAGTGGATTCGTTCGTCGCCCAGACGGGCCCTGGCCCGCCGGATGGCCTCCGGGTCCCGGTCGATCCCGAGCACCTCCGCGCCCTGCCGCCGGAACATCCCGGCGTGACCGCCGTCACCCAGGGTGGCGTCGACCACGCGGGTGGCCGCCGCCGCGCGTTCAGCGATCTCCTCGAGCAGAACCGGTTGATGGTGCGTCATGGGCCTTCCCGCTGCCGACCGGCCCCCCGGGCGGGGACCGGCAAAGAACAACCCCGCCGGACCGTGTCCGGCGGGGTGGAGAGAGCGGGGCTGACGGGGCTCGAACCCGCGACCTCCGCAGTGACAGTGCGGCACTCTAACCAAGCTGAGCTACAGCCCCAGGTGCGAGCCGCTGAATATAGAAAGCGCCCGGTCCGGAAGGAAGCCCCGGACCGGGGGCACCGCACTAGCGGCAATAGGCCTTGATCATGGAGGCGGTCCTGGCCTTCATGCTGTCGAGATACGGCAGGTACTTGTCGGCCACGGCCTGGTTGACGCTCCGGCCCCGGGTCATGGCCGTAAACGCCTCCTCGACCAGCTGCTGTTCCTGCCGGGCCATGTCGCAGGACTTGGCCTTCTCGGTTTCGGGATCCATCGTCGTAATCGTGAAGGCATCCGCGATGCCGAGCACGTAGCTCGCGTTGACATAGCCACGGCTGGTGGTGTCGGGACCGATGGCCAGCGCCTTCCGGGTGAGTTCGGCCGCCCCCGGGAAATCGGTCGGCTCCTGCAGCAGGGGCAGTGCCCCGTTCACCAGCAGGACCACCGCGCTCTCCCGATCCTGGGGGGTACCCCGCCGGGCGATGATATCGATGAGGGGCAGGGCTTCCTTGGGCCGCTTCTGCTTGACCAGTTCATTGGCCACGAGGAGCGCCGGTGCGACCGTCGTGGTGTCCAGGTCGAGCAGCCGCTCCGCCACCGCCACCATGCTGTCGGCGTCTCCCTTCAGCGCGTACGCCCCCAGCAGCTGATTCTGCAGCGTGGTATTGTCGGGGTACTTCCGGACCCCGCGGCTGGCCCATTCGATGAGCCGGGTCGTATCGGGATTATCCGACGGCTGGGACGCGACCGCTGTGATCTTCAGGAAGAAGGTCGAGTCCGCCTTGGTCGAATCGATGGTGAACAGCTTCTCCAGCGCATCGACGGCGCACCGGTTGTTTTCCTCGAAGATGCAGACGTTGCTGAGCAGATCGTAGAGCTCGGGGTTGTATTCGTCCAGGCTGATGGCGTGCTCCACCGCGCTCCGGGCGGCGTCCACCCGTCCGGCGCGCAGGAACTGCTGGAAGGCTTCCTTGATCAGGGCCTCGTTGGTCGGCGCGGCCACGATCATTTCCTGGTAGGTCTGGACCAGTTTGGCCGTATCCCCCTTGGCCTGGTACTGCCGCGCCAGCTGGGCCAGCACCGGCAGGCTCAGGGGGTCGGCATCGGCGGCCTTGCGGAGCAGGCTGATCACGCTGTCGGCCGGCGCCTGCTGATCCAGCGCCACCTGCGCCATGCAGTACCAGGCCAGCCCGGACAGCTCGCTCCGGCGAATGGCGTCCTGCGCGGCATTGTTCGCCTTCTTGGGATCGGAGTTCCGGCGGTCGATGCACTCCTTGGCGTCCTTGTTCGCCTTCACGACCGGCTGGAACCGATCGGCGATCTTCTCGCCCAGATCATCCAGGGTCTGCCCCGCTGCCTGCGTGACGGTAATAACCGAGCCGGCGTCATCGTTGAGGCCCGCCAGCCGCGCCGTCACCGTGACCCGGCCGGATTCGGTGCGGGCCAGCGAGGAGCTGAGCAGCACCCGGGCCGACACCGCGACCGCGAACTGCCGCTGGACGCTGGGGATCAGGATGGCATCCGCCGGATAATTGAACTCGTGGAGCGCCTGGTTCATCTGGTCCCGGCTCACCACGTTGTACGTCCCGCTGGCCACCCGGTCCATCCGCGTACGCATGGCGCTCCCGAGCGTCACGGCCGTGACCGAATCGGAGGTCGCGAACGCATAGGGGTTCGACACCATGAGCCTGGGCAGCGCTACGGCCGGCCGGGTCGTCGCACCCCGCGGAATCTGGGCCAGAAGCGGACTGCCCAGGAAACCGCCCAGGGTGGCTGCGGCCAAGAGGGGAACCAATCGCATTGCCAGGAACCTCCAATGATCTTTTTCGAGAACGCCGCCAGTGCCGAAGGCGCTGACGGCCGAACCTGCCGACGTTACCAAGCCATGGGCGAAGAGGGATTCGAACCCCCGACATCCTGCGTGTAAGGCAGGCGCTCTGAACCGCTGAGCTATTCGCCCGGGGTCTCCGCGCACCCGCCGGCCACACCCGGCAAAGCCGGGCCGGCCGCCTACAGCGCGATACCGAGGGGGAACAGCACGCAGTACCCCAGTACCAGCAGCACGGCAGCAACCGTCGTGCCGCCGCCGTTCAGGAGCACGTAACCGACTGCCAGCGCGGCAACTGCCGCCGCTAACAGTATGACGTTCCTGCCGGCCAACAGCGGACGGGCCGGAGCCCCGGGGACAGACGTGGTAGACATAGACTATGACGTTAACCGGTTGCGCAGCATCGGGTCAAGACTTTGTCCCCCAATGTCCTAGCCGGTGTCCCCAAAGCCAGACGGCGGCCCGTCCGGCCGGGTAGGCTCCTCCTCGGGAATGGTCCAACCCACGTCCAGCGCCAGCCGCCGCGGGCGGTCCCGCCGGCGGCGGTACCAGGCCAGGAACCCGAGGGCCAGCGCCAGTCCGGTCCAGAACCCGCCCGCCACGAACCAGATGAAGATGTTGTACCGCTGGCGGGCCGACTTGCGCCAGGCGATCTCGAACTGCCCCAGCGTAAGCCCGGTCGAGGCCAGCACGGCGCTGCCGAAATCCTCCCGGCGCCCCAGCCGGGCCATCAGCGAGTCCAGGGTTCCCTCGGGATTCAGCCGGCCCAGCTCCAGGACCGCATCCATGGCCAGGCTGTAGGCCTGGTCCGCGGTCGAGGCGTTGCCCCGAAGAGCGCCGTCCAGCTGACGGAAATCCGGAATCCTGCCCCGGAGCACGGTCCAGCTCAGCCGCATGACGTCCATCCGGTCCCATTCGCCGGCCGCGGCCGCGGCGTAGCCTTCGTCGAACCAGAGCGGCAGCCGGACCTCCACCGCTTCGTGCAGTACCAGGTGGGCCAGTTCGTGCCGCAGGGTCCGCTCCAGTCCTCCCAGGTCGGCGCGCAGAACGATGGTCCGGCGGCCCGGGAACGCCAGTCCCGCCCCCCAGGATGGCGCCCGGCCGTTGGCCATGCGCTGCATGGCCGCTTCGTCGGGGGCCAGCACCAGCCGGAGGCGGCCGGCGGAGCGGCGTCCCAGACCGGGGTAGCTCGCCGGCCGGTCGGCCATCTCACCCAGTTCGGTGGCGATGGCGCGCTGGGCCGGCCAGGCCAGCACCGTGACGTCGCCGACCTGGACCAGGCTGGGCTCGGAACCGCGCGCCGGGAGGGACTGGGCGGAGGCGGGGGGGACCGGGACGGCCACGATGGCCAGGACGGCCAGGACGGCCAGGGCGGCCTCCCCGGGCTTACGCGGGCGCGGGATCGGGTCTGGGGGGCTCGCCGCCATCGTCGACCGTCTCCAGCATTTCCTTGCAGCGCTTGCCCCAGGGATTGAACTTGTTGGTCTTGAAACCATCGGCCCACACCTTCCGTGCCTCTTCCTTCTGTCCTGCCAGCCACAGGGAACGCCCCAACTCGAAATATGCCTCGATCAGGTTCGGACCGAGCTGCAACGTCTTCCGGAAGAAGACCTGGGCGTCTTCGAACATCTCCCGCTCCAGGTACACCAGGCCGAGGTAGAAGTGCGCGTAGAGGGTGGCTTTCCGGTCGTTATCCAGCCGGATGGCCTTGGAAAGATGCTCAATGGCCTCGCCGAAGATCCGTTTCTTGAGGCAGATGTAGCCGACGTTGATCCGGGCCAGGGAGTTGGCGGGCTCCTTCATCAACACCTTCGAAAAGGTGGCCAGGGCGTCGTCGTAGTCCTCGTGCAGCATCTGGGCCCAGCCCAGCAGCGACTGGGCCTGCACATCGGTCGGGGCCAGGGCCAGCGCCCGGGTCAGGGACTGGATCGCGCCGGTGTAGTCTCCAAGCGAGATGAGGCTCCAGCCTTTTTCGATGAAGGTCGAGGCCCCGATGTGATCCTGGACCACGGCGGGGCGGGCCCCGGTGAACTGGGGCGCGGGCGCGGTCTCGGCCCCGGTGGCGGCCTGTTTGTACCGCTCCACCAGGCCCCGGATCCCCTCCTTGATCTGTCCCAGCTCGCCCAGCGCACCGTCGACGTCCTTGAAGAAGGCGATGATCTCGCGCTTGAGCGCCTCACGCTCGGCCTGGCTGTTGACCTGGTCGAGGCGGTCCGTGAGCCGCTGGAGCTGGTCCCGCAGATTGGCGATCAGGGTCTCGGTCACTTGCCCCTCTTGCTGACTTTCGCGGCGCCGCTCGCCACCGGTTCTCCCAGGTCGGTGCCGGCCAGGGCTATCCGCTCATCGGAATTCAGCAGCTTGCCGACCTGGAGCAGGATGATGGTCTGATCCTCCCGGGCAATGATGCCGGAGATGAACTCCGCGGCGAGGCCCCGCACGATGGGCGGCGGCGCGGTGATCGCGGCGCTGTCGACCCGGGCCACTTCCAGCACCTGGTCCACCACCAGGCCGACGCGCTGGTTCTCCAGCTGCACCACCATGATGCGGATATCCTCCCGCACCCCGGCCTCGACTTCCATTCTCTTGCGGAGGTCGACCACCGGCACGACCGCCCCGGCGTACTGAATCACGCCCTCCAGAAACGCCGGGGCGTGAGGCAGCGTGGCCGGGGGCTCGTAGCGCAGAATCCGCTCGATCTGAAAGATGTCGAGCGCGAATTGCTGCGGCCCCACCCGGAAGATCACGATCTGGATTTCGTCACCGGCCGCCACGCCTCGCCTCCGGACTGAATGAGCCGTTGTTCGAGAACCGCGAGATTGAGTACAGGCACGATCCCCTCGTCCCGCCGGACCACGGCGGACGCCCAGGGGAACGACTCGCCGGGCGGCACCGGAAGCAGATCTCCGCGCACCACCGCTTCGGCGTCATCGACTTCCAGACAGACCCGGCGTACCCCTAACTCGAGCAGCACCGCGGTGATGCCGGTGCGGTCCGGCTCGGGATCCCCGATGAGCCGGGCCAGGCTCACCAGCGGTACCAGCCGACCCCGGGCGGTCACCAGCCCGCGGCAGGCGGGCTCCCGGGCCGGCACCGGATGCAGTTCGTCGTAATCCGCCACGGCGATGACCTGGTCCACCGGCAGCCCGACCCGGCGGGCGCCGAGCCGCACCAGCAGGAACTCCCCGCTCCGGCCGCTCACCGCCGCACCAGGACCGAGAGCAGGTCGCAGGCGCGGCCGGCGATCTGCCCCAGCGGGAGGACGTAGTCGGCCCCGCCGGCCTGCAACGCGGCGTTGGGCATGCCGTAGACGGTCGAGGTGGATCGGTCCTGAGCGATGCCGATGCCTCCGGCTTCGTGAATGGCGCGGAGTCCGGCGGCGCCATCCCGGCCGAGTCCGGTGAGGACGACGCCGACCGTGGCGGAACCGAAGACCTCGATCGCGGAGGTGAACAGCGGATCCGCCGACGGGCGTACGCCCCAGATGGTCGGGCCCTGGTCGAGCTCGAGGATCGGGCCCGCGTTGCTCTGCGTCACTCTCATATGATAATCGCCCGGTGCCACGTACGCGGTGTCCGCCTGGACCCGCGCGCCGTGCTGACCCTCCTGTACCGGCATCTGGCTTTGCGCCGACAGCCGGTCGGCCAGGCCCCGGGTGAACGCCGGCGGCATGTGCTGCACGATGAGCACGGCCGCTCCGAGACCCGGCCGCAGCCGGGGAACCAGTTCGGCGAGCGCCCGGGGGCCGCCGGTGGAGGCGGCGATGCAGAGGCACTTCCGGGCCGCCTGCCGGGCTTCGGGCCGGAGCAGTTCCCCGGAGGGCCGCGCCGGCCGCGCCAGGACGGGCACCCGGCTCACGTCCGCGGCCGCGGCCGCCTGCAGCGCGCTGATCACCCGCGGTCCCAGGCGCCGGAGACCTTCCCGGCTGGGCCGGTCCTCCTTGTCGACGATCTCCATGGCCCCGAGTTCCAGGGCCCGGATGGCCCCGACGGTCCCCTGCCCCGCGTGGGCGCTGAAGACCACGATCGGCCGGGGGAGTTCCGACATGATGTAGCCGATCGCGCCCAGGCCGTCGAGCTCGGGCATCTCCAGATCCATGGTGACCAGATCGGGCAGGTACTGATGGACCTTCTGCAGCCCGTCGAGTCCGTTCCGCGCGGTGGCCACCACCCGGAACAGCCCCGATTCGTTGATGATCTCGGTCAGCATCTGGCGCACCAGCGCGCTGTCGTCGACCACCAGGACGGTGGGAAGATCAGAGGGCGTATTCAAGCTGAGCCGCCGAACGTACGAGGACTTTGCCGTCGCCCACGGTGAACCAGACCGACCGGCCGGACTCGCCGCCGACGAGTTCTCCGGTGATCGGCAGGCCGTGGGAATTCAGGACCTGCCGGCAGGCGACCAGATTCCGCTCTCCCATCTGAATCGATCCGGGCGGGGACAGGGACGCGAACAGACTGGCCCCGCCGACCAGCCGGGCGGTGAGCCGCCGCGGATTGGCGCCCATGATGCCCAGTTTCTCGAGCAGGGCCGGCACGGCGGTCTCGGGCACGCGGCCCGGCAGATCGGGCCGGCGGGACAGCGACTTCGAGGGGAGCATGATGTGCGCCATCCCGCCCAGCCGGCTCGCGGCGTCGTGCAGGATCACCGCGACGCAACTGCCCAGCCCGAGGGTGATCAGCGTATCCCCCTCGCGTCCGACCTGGAGATCGGACACCCGGACCATGATCTCCCGGGCGCTCATGCCGCGGGCCGCCGGTAGATCCGTTCACGAGGGTCGACCAGTTCCAGCCGTTCACGCGCCGGTCCCAGCACCGTTTCCACTTTGCCCAGCACGAGATACCCTCCGGGGCGGAGCGCGTCGGCGAAGGTCAGGAACAACCGGTCCTGGGTCGGCCGGTCGAAGTAGATGAGCGCGTTCCGGCACAGGATGAGGTCGTAGCCGTGGCGGACCGGCGCCTGCCGCACCAGATCCAGTCGCTCGACCCGCACCCGGCGGCGGATGTCTTCCACGACCAGGCGGCCGCCTTCCACCGCCGGCATGGTGTAGCGCTCCAGCATCCCGGGCGGGGTCTCGCTGAACGCCGCGTCCGGGTACCACGCCTTGCGGGCCCGCTCCAGGCTCAACCGGTCGATGTCGGTCGCTTCCACCAGCACCCGCTCGATCCACTGGGGGCGTCCCAGGTCCCGCGCGACGGCGGCAAAGAGCATGACAACCGAGTACGGCTCCTCCCCCGAGGCGCAGCCGGCACTCCAGATCCGCACGACCCGCGGCGGCTCGGCCAGCAGCTCCTCCACGATGTCTTTCTGCAGGCGATCCCACAGCTCGCGGTTCCGGAAGAACTTGGTGACGTTGATGGTGATGGCATCCGCCAGCTTCTGGTATTCCTCCGGACGCTGGTCCAGTACCACGAGATACTCGTCGTAGGTCTTCACGTTGCAGGCCCGCATCCGGACCGCGATCCGCCGCCGCAGACACTTCGGCTTGTAGGCGTCGAGCCGCAGTCCCGCGCGCTGCGCCAGCCGGCTGGCCAGCCGGGAAAACCCGACGTCATCATGCGGGGTCACGTGTTGACCCCCAGGGTCTCGAGATTGGTGCGCGCCAGCTGGTGCCCCGGATTGAGCCGGGTGGCGTGCTGCCAGCAATCGCGGGCCCGGTCGGCATCGCGCTGCCGGTAGGCGATGTTGCCCATCTTGAAGTACAGATCGTCTCCCAGATCCGGATTCAGCTTGGCCGCGCGCTCATAGGCTTCCATGGCTTCGGGGTACCGGCCGGCCCGGTAGAACAGGTCGCCCAGGTTCTTGCTGATCTGGGCCAGGGTGGGTTCCTCGCCGAAGGCTTCCTTCAGCTGCTGCTCGGCCCCGGCCATGTCGCCGTTCATCTCGAGCAGGACCGCGAGATTGTTCCGCAGCACGGGATGGGAGGGGTACGCGTCGACACCTTCCCGGGCGGTCTCCAGGGCGGCCGGCATGTCGTCCGACCCGGCCGCCGCCAGGGCTGCGGCCCAGAACCAGAGCGCCGGCGGCGGCCGGTTGCCCCACACCTCGCGCGCCCGGGCCAGCCGGGCGAGCGCCACGGAATGCTCGCCCCGCCGGAGAGCGGCAATGCCCCAGCTCACCATGAGCTTCACGTTGTCCCGCGCGCGTGTGACCGCTTCGCCGTAGGCGGTCTCGGCCTCGTCCAGTTTGCCCATCTGCTCCAGGGCGTAGCCGAGGTTGTGCAGCACTGCCGGCGTCGGTCCGCCCAGTTCCGAGGCCCGGCGGAAGGACTCCACCGCCTCGGGCCAGCGGGCCTGGCGCACGGCGATGAGCCCCAGGTGCTGCGCGGCGCCCGGATCGGTCGGCCGGAGCTCGGCCACCCGGCGGAACTCCCGCAGGGCCTCGTCCAGCATGCCGGTGCGGTAGAAGGCGATCCCGAGGTTGCGGTGTTCGTCCACCCGGGTCTCCTGCACCTCCGGCGCCTGGGTGCCGGCACTCGACCCGACCCGGTGGGCGAAGCCCGCGGTGATGAGGCCGTAGAGCGCCTTGCCCACTTCGAACTCCACCAGGCCGGAATCGTCGATCACCTGCTGCACGTCCCGGACGCCGTCCAGCAGCGGCAGGATCCGCTCCTGGGCCGGAGAGAGGGTGACTTCCGACTGCCGCACGTGTTCGTGATCCACCGAGAAGATCAGATCGAACGTGGGAATCTTCTTTTCGATCAGGCTCCATTCATCGACCCGGCGGGCGCCTTCGAGCAGCAGGGATTCCGGATTGATCGAGACCAGGAAATCGGTGTGGTCGGGCCGGACACCGGACTCGAAGTTGAAGGTGCCCTGGCTCCAGGTGAACAGGTAGTAGACCGCTTCCTCGATCTGCAGCCGGATGTAGTGCTCCAGGTCGCCCCGTTCCAGCGCGTTCATCTCCAGCAGGATCTCGCCCAGCCGGCTCTCCCGCCGCTGGTGCTGGGTTTCGATCGCGCTCTGCAGCTGGTTGGGGGAGATCCGGCGGTTCTTCACCAGGAGATCGCCCAGCCGGTCCCGCCGGTTGACGATGGACGCGTAGCAGATCCGGCCCTGGTCGAAGTAGATGTAGCCGAAGTTGTGCCGGTCGGCGACGGCCAGACACCCCGTCTTCCGCCCCAGCGCCAGCAGCTGGAGCACGTCGGGGAGACTGGCCTCCTTGAGGCTGCCCTTGATCGCCATGTCAGCGCAGCTCCTCGACCAGGCGGTCGGCCACATCGGGCCAGTCCCAGATCATCTTTTCCCGGCTGTGGAGCGTGGCCGAAGGCAGCGCCACGACACCGCTCAGGCGGACCCCGCTGCTCCGGCGCGGCGGCCGTTCCCGCCCGCCCTCGAGCAGTTCGCGCGCGAGGACCGCCGAAGGGGCCTCGTGGCGCGCTTCCGCGGCGGAGATGATGCGCTGCACCACCCCATGGAGGGCCCGGACCGATTCGGCCGGACGGCCGGCCAGGAGTCCAGCCAGTTCGGGGTCTACCTGCCCAAGTTCTTCCTGCAGCAGCCGTTCGACCACGCCGAGCCGCACCTCCCGGTCGGGCGGCGGCAGGTGCACCACCAGCCCGCCCTCCAGCCGGCTCACCAGCCTGGGCTCGATGCCTTCCAGCTGGCCCGGGGGCAGGGCCGAGCTGAACACCATCTGCCGGCCGGATTCGAACAGCAGGTTGAACAGCCAGAACAGCTCTTCCTGGGTCCGGTCCCGCTGGGCCACCAGATGAATGTCATCGACCAGGAACGCGCTGACCCGGCGGTACCGGTTGCGCCACCAGTTGACCCGGTCCCGATCGATGGCGGAAATGAGATCGTCCACCAGTTCCTGGGCGTTGAGGCAGGCGACCACCGCGTCCTGCACCATGGCGAGCCCGTTGCCGATGCCGTGCAGCAGATGGGTCTTGCCGGTGCCGGCGGGCCCCACGATGACCAGCGGATTGTACTTGGAGCCCGGATGCTCCACGACGACCTGGGCGGCCCGCACCGCAATGCGGTTGCCGGGCCCCTCGGCGAAGTCCGACAGCTGCCAGTAGGGCGACGGTCCCGGCGGAGGCGCCAGCCCTTCCCGGGCCCGTTCCAGCAGGGCTTCCGCTTCGGCGGTCTGGTCGGGATCCCGGAACACCGGGTTGCCGGCCAGGGCCGGGTCGACCTCCACGGCTTCCGTCTCCATCGCGCGCAGCCGGTCCACGTCGGCGGCGAAGTCCCGCAGGACCGATTCCGGATCGGGCGGCGCCTCCTGTTCCAGCAGCGCGTTGAGCCGGGCCACGCGGTACCCCTCGCCTTCCCAGCGCAGCACCGCCTCCGCCACCCGCGCCTTCCACGCTTCCATCTGCTGGGCCAGCGTGCTGCTCACTTCCGAGAGGAAGCTGGAGAATTCGTCCGTGTCCGTGTCGGGCTCCTGTTCCTCGACCCCGGCGGATCCCAGGACCGCCCGGGCCCCGGCCTCGTCCAGCGGAGCATCCCGCACCGACTGGTGCGCGATGAGCCGGTTGATCGCCCCGATCAGCTCCCGCACGTTGGTGATGCTGAGCGAGGCCACCACCTCGAACACATCGGGCTCGAACCGGGCCCCGCGCTCTTCCGCGTGCCGCCGGGCGATCGCCATCCGGGTCTCGTAGTCCGGCGCGGCGATGTCGATCACCAGGCCGCCGGCGAAACGCTGGATCAGCCGTTCGTCCAGGGATTCGATCTCGGTCGGCGTGCGGTCACAGGCAATGACGATCTGCCGGTTGGCCGTCTGCAGCGTATTGAACAGCCGGAGCAGTTCCGACTGTACCTCGCGCCGCCGGGCCAGGAACTGCACATCGTCGACCAGGAGCAGGTCGACCTCCGCGAAGCGCCGGCGGTAGACCTCGCCCTGCCCCGCCGCCACCGCGGCGTGATAGGCCTCGACGAAATCATCCAGCGTGAGGTACTCGACCCGGAGGCCGGGTTTGATGGCCAGCGCCGCGTGCCCGATCGCCATCAGCAGGTGGGTCTTGCCCAGGCCGGGCCCACCGTAGATGAACAGCGGGTTGTACACCGCCCCCGGCGACTGGGCCACGGCCTTCCCCGCGGTCACGGCCAGGCGATTGGCCGCCCCCACCACGAAGGTTTCGAACCTGAGCCGGGCGTTCAGTTCGGCGGTCACGCGAGGCCACCGCCGGCGGCGAGTTTCTTGAGCACGGTCTCCGAAATTCCTTTCAGCGTCTCGAAGACTCCCGCGCCGTGCAGCGCATCCGCGCTGAAGCTGCGCACGCTGCGGAAATTGAGCGCGTCGTCCAGCTCCTCCCGCGTCAGAATCAGATCCCGCGGCAGGTCCTGCTTGTTGTACTGCAGCACCAGCGGGAACTGCCGGACGTCCACCCCCTGCTGGAGCAGATTGATCTGCAGGTTCTGCAGGCTCTCGAGGTTCTCATCGAACCGGCGGGCCTGGCTGTCGGCCACGAACACCACGCCGTCGGCTCCCTGCAGGACCAGCTGCCGGGTCGCGTTGTAGTAGACCTGGCCCGGGACGGTGTACAGCTGGAACCGGGTGGTGAAGCCGGAGATGACCCCGAGATCCAGCGGGAGGAAATCGAAGAACAGGGTACGGTCGGTCTGCGTCGCCAGCGACACCATCCGCCCCCGCCGGGACTCCGGCACCCGGCCATGGACATACTGCAGGTTCGTCGTCTTGCCCGAACGGCCCGGGCCGTAGTAGACGATCTTGCAGGTGATCTCGCGGGTGGTGAAGTTGATGAGAGACATGGGTACCGGGGTTAGACGGCCGGGACGGCCGGGACGGCCCAGACGGTCACTGAACGCCCGCTACCTTCGATGTCCGACCGACGCTCGCCCATCCTCGACTCCTCCGAATTCTGGCCGACTTGGCCGTGTCGTCCGCCTAGGCCGTCTATCTTCCGAACAGCGTCCGCAGACTCGCATTCAGGTCCCGCTCGAAATCCGCCGGGAGCACTTCCCTGGGCCGGGCGTCCCGGGGGGCCGCGGCGGCGAGGTCGGTGACGAGCCGGCTGAAGAACAGCTGCACCAGTCCGACGGTGGTTTCCTGGCCGAAGACGGCGAGGCCGATCCAGGTCCCCACCGGCATGTCGAACCGGCAGAGATAATGGCCCTGCTTCTCCCCCTGGTGCACCACGGTGGTGAACGGGGGCCAGCTCATCAGCCGGGCCAGTTCCTGGGCCGAGGCGACGATGCCCGCCCCGAGGGCGGCGGTGGACATGACGTCGATGGCCCGGGTGAATCCGTGCTGCGCGATCACCTGCCCCGACCCGGTCATGATGAGCGCGAGCCGCGCCGAGGATTCGGAGAGGAAAGCATTCAACGGCTCCACCACCCAGGGTTCCACCGATCGCATCAGCCCGCCGCCTCCGCCACGCGCGTCATCTCCAGCCGTACCCGGCCGATATTGAGTCCCCTCCCGCCGATCACGAGGAGCAGCATCTCCGGCCCCACCGGCGCGGCGAGCACGGTGCCCCCGCTCGCCGGAACGTGCACGAAATGGGGTGGGCCGCCGGCGGCCGCGGCGGTGGCGGCCTCAATCCGCCGGACCCGGCTGTTGGCCAGCGCCGCCAGCGCCCCGCTG
>JBFXBG010000052.1:0-23133 GCA_050183505.1 Gemmatimonadales bacterium
ATGGCCGCCATGGCCGCGCCGACCTGGCTCTCCGCCGCCGAGGCCTGGCGCCGGGAGGCTTCGAGATTGGCCGCGGCCGCGTCGAAACCGGCCTGGGCCGCGTCCAGTTGCTGCGGCGGGACGATGTTCCGGGCCGCCAGCCGGCGATAACGCTCGAGATCGGCGGCGGCCTTCCGCCAGGCCGCCTCGGCCGCGGCCACACCGGCATCCGCACTCGAGGCGGATGACCGCGCCGCCGCCAGCTGCGCCTGGGCCTGGCCGGCCGCCCCGCGCGAACCGCTCTGGCTCAGGGCCGCCGCGTAGTCCGCCTGCGCCTGCTGCAGCCGGGCGCGGACGTCCCGGTCGTCCAGGATGACCAGCGTATCGCCCGCGTTCACCGGCTGGTTGTCGTCGACCAGCACCCGGGCCACGAAGGCCTGCACCCGGGGCGCGATCGGGGTGATGTGCCCGTCCACCTGGGCATTGTCGGTGCCGGTATGATTGCGGCTGTAGAGATACTCCCGCAGCCCGAAGGCAACCGCCACCACCGCCACCACCGCGGCGATGATCAGCGGGCGGCGCCGCTTCTTCGGCGGGCGCTGCTCCGCGGGTGGCTGGGCACGGGTTTCCGTTTCGACTTCCAGGGTTGTTGCCATGGTCGGTTGCTCGTCCGTGTTTGCGAAAACGTGATTCGTGTGGAGTGCCCCGGTGCTAGCGCATCTGATCAAGCACGCCCAGCGCCCGGTAGGCATTGACCCGGGCGGAACTCAGATTCACCCGTGCCTGGATCAGTGCGTCCCGCGCCTGTGACAGGCTGCCCTGGGCGGTGGTGGTTTCCACGCTGCCGGCCACGCCGGCCTGGAACCGCTCCTCGGCCTGGTCCAGTTCGGCCTGCGCCAGCCGGAGCCGGTCGCTGGCGAGGGCCACCTGCTGTCCGGCCGAGGCCAGGTCGAGGGTCGCCTTGCGGGCGTCGGTCTCGACCCCCCGGGCCACGTCCTGCTCCCGGATCCGCTGGGCGTCCAGCAGAATCGACTGGATACTCCGGCGGTTCTGCCGCCGGAACCCGTCGAGGATCGGTACCGCGACCATCAGCTGCAGGTTGTAGGACGAATTGAGGTTGTCGGTGGTCCGCCCGTTGTAGGTGTAGGCGCCGTTGAGCGACACGCTCGGCAGATTCTCATAGGACACCGCTCGAAGGGCCCGCTCCGCGGCCCGGGTCCGGCTCGTCTCGGCCAGCATTTCGGGTCGGTGCTCGAGCGCGAAGCGCACCGCGGCCTCCGGCTCGCGGGGAATCTCCGGTGCCGGTGCCGCCAGGGTATCGGCCAGGGTGAGGGTCATCCCGGGGGGCAGATCCAGCGCGCGGAGCAGGTCCAGCCGGGCCCGGTCCGCCTCATTGCGCGCGACCTCGAGCGCGGTCCGGACCGAGGCCAGGCCGACTTCGCTGCGGGTCACGTCGATGATCGGACTCACCCCCGCGTCGAACTGCTGGCGCGCGATGTCCAGCAGCTGGGCGGCGACGGTGCTGTCCGCCTGGCGGGCCCGGACCGTCTCTCTGGCGCTCAGGACCCGGAGGTACGCCAGCCCGGCGGCCGCGGCGGACAGTTCTCCCACCGAGCGGGCGTCGAGTCCGGCGGCCGCGGCGGAGTCCGAGGCGGCACGGAGCCGGGCGATCAGGCTCGCGTCGAAGACCTTCTGTGAGGCGGTAACCTGCAGCTGATAGACGGTGAAAGGGTCGGTGACCCCGGTGGCGACCGGGATGCCGAACACGTCCAGGTTGAGTGTCTGGCGGGTGATCGACCCGCTTCCGTTCAGAGTCGGCAGGAGGTATCCCCGGACCACGGATTTCTGCCGGTCCACCGCGCGGGCGCTGAGCCGCGAGAGGGCGGCGGCGACCCCGCGCTCGCGGCCCAGGGCGATGGCCTGCGCCAGCGTGAGGGGGCCGGTGGGGAGGACGTCCGCTGCCTGGGCCGCAAGCGGCGCGGCGGCCAGCAGGAATCCGAACGTGATCGGCGTCAGCGGCCGGAGAAGCGTGGGGCGTTTCATGAGTTGGGTGATGAAGTGTGACCGGGGTGGAGCACCCCGTGGCAGATCAGATCCAGCGCCCCCTCGATGACAGCCGCATCGTCGGGGACATCGGGATCGAGATGGCGGAACGCACACTGGTTCTGCGCCAGACGGACGACGATGCCGGGGATCAGGCGGGACGCAATCGCGACATCCACCGGACGGAACTCCCCGGCGGCAATGCCCCGCTCCAGCACCCGGGCTATGAGGCGGCGGCCACGCTGGATCACTTCTTCCAGATAGAACCGGCCGAGTTCAGGGAAGCTGCCAAGTTCGCTGAGCACGACCTGGGTGAGACGGGCGACGTCCTCCCGGCTCACGCTTTGCCAGACTGATCGGATCACGCCGGCGAGCTGGTCCCGGGCGGTGCCCCCGCTCCGCTCGACCCGTTCTTCCGCCTCGGCGACGACCGTGACGATCCGGGCCCGGACCATCTCCCGGAACAGGTCCTCCTTGGAACGGAAATAGAGGTACAGCGTTCCCTTGCTCACGCCGGCGCGATGGGCGATGTCCTCCAGCCGGGTGCGGGCGAAGCCGTTCTCGCCGAAGACCTGCACCGCGGCATCGAGGATCTCTTCCGGGCGCTCCTCAGGACGGCGCTGCCAGCGCGGCTCGGGCTTCCTGGGGCGGGTGGATCGCTGGCTCATGGGAGGCTGATCTCTCCAAAATAAATAACTGACCGGTCAGTAATTTATCCGACAAATCCGATCCGTCAACCTCCGTTTTCCGCACCTTGGGGCAAACGCGAATACGCTTGTCAGCGCAGAAGATAGAGTTTAGTTTAAGGTTGAGATTATGAAAACCCCACCGCTGGACACCGAAGACACCCGGGCACGGGTCTACCCGCCGGACCAGCAGCTGGCGCTGCGGACCTGGGTGGCGTTGGCGCGCTGCTATGCGTCGGTTGCCCGGGCATCGGACCGGCTGGTGCGGTCCTACGGGCTCACCCCGCCGCAGTTCGCTCTGCTGGAAGCGCTCTACCATCTGGGCCGGCTGCCGCTCAGCGAGATCGGCCAGAAGCTCCTGGTGACCAGCGGCAATGTCACCTACGTCATGGACAACCTCTGCCAGCTGGGCCTGGTCGAGCGGGAGCGCTGCGACACCGACCGGCGGGTGGTGTACGCCCGGCTCACCTCCCGGGGCGAAGCGCTCATTGCCCGGACCTTTCCCCGCCACGCCGAGGAGATCACGAATCTCTTCGCCGCGCTCTCACCGGCCGAGCAGGAGGCCCTCCGGGGGCTGTTGAAGAAGCTGGGAACGGCGGTGGGTGAATGAGTGCCGCCGGGTCCCGCGCGGGGCGGCTCGAAAAATCTCTTGCTCCACGCTCCGGTAGTTCCTACCTTTACGACACTCCTCACCACAAGAGGCCCCGCCGATGTCGGATCGCTTCCTGAGTTCCGACGAGTACGACGAGCAAGCCCATCAACTCTACAACGAAGGACGCTACGACGAAGCGCTGACGGTTCTGACCGAGGGACTCTCCCTCTATCCCCACGCGGTCGAGCTCAACATCGGCAAGGCGTACGCGCACCTGGCGCGGGAGGAATACGCCTGGGCCCGGCGCAGCTTCGAGCACTCCCTCTGCCTGGAGCCGGATCACGAGGACGGACTGGCCGGCATGGGGGAGGCCCTGTTGAAGGTGGGAGACCGGGCCGGCGCGCTGGCGCTGTTCGAGCGGGTCCTGGCGCTCGGCTTCCAGGACGACCACGACCTGATGTTGCAGATCGGGCGGGCGCTGTTCCGGGAAGGACTGCTGCCGCACGCCCAGCGCTTCTTCGAACTGGCGGTGAACGCCCAGCCGGAGAGTCCCGAAGCCGCGGCCTGCGCGGGGTACGCCGGGCACCGGCTGGGACTGGATGACGTCGCCCTCTACTGGCTGCGCCGGGCACTGGAGCTGGAGCCGGCCCACAGCGAGGCGCGGATCTACCTCGCCAACATGCTCTATGACCGGGGCGAGTCCGAGGCGGCGCTGTACCATCTGGACCGGACCATCCCCGACGATCACTACGACGAGCTCGGGATCTACCGCTACATCGAGTTGCGCCGTTCGCTCTACCGGCTCCCGGAGGACGATCCGGAACTGGTCCCCTGGCTGGCGCGTCTGGTGGAAGTCTGCGGCGAGCCCGACACGGTGGACCTGCTGCTGGCCGAGGTGGAGGCCCAGCAGCCCGACGGCACGGTGCGGGACCCGGCTCAGCTGGATCTCTTCGGCACGCTGGTGGCCGAGTTGCACACCATGCAGCGGAAGCCGCTCATGGGAGACCATCACCAGGTCGCCGCCCTGTCGGGCCGGACGTTCCGGGGCACCTGGGACGAGATCCTGCTGCAGATGAAGGACGCCGACACCGAGTGGGCCGCCGCGTCGCTCGCGGAGTTCATGCTGATCCAGGCCGAACGCGGCAGGGCCGAGACCGGGGTGATCATTCCCACCACCGACCCAGAGACATTCATCCGGGCCGCCGCGCGCGCCGGAGTGCTGCGGATCATCCAGTGATTGAACTGAACGGGGTGTCCAAGGTCTACCGGTCTCTCCTGAGCCGGCGGACCGTCCGGGCGCTGGACGACTTCAGCCTCGCGATCCCCCGGGGTGAAGTGCTCGGGATCGCCGGCCCCAACGGGGCGGGCAAGTCGACGCTCCTCTCGATCCTCCTCGGCTACCTCAACCCCACTTCCGGCAGCGCCACCATCGACGGGCGGCCTCCGCGTCCCTACGTCGAGCGGCACGGGGTGAGTTACCTCACCGAACTGGTTTCGATTCCGCCGCGCTGGAGTACCGAGAGCGCGCTCTATCGCTACGCGGCGCTCGGCGGCCTGACCGGTGCGCCGGCCCGGGCCCGGGTGGACGCCGCCGTCGACACGCTGGGGCTCGGTGAGCATCGCCGGAAACAGGTGCGGCAACTTTCCAAGGGCAATCTCCAGCGGCTGGGCATCGCGCAGGCGCTGGTGAGCGACAGCGACCTGGTCATCTTCGACGAGCCGACCCACGGCCTCGATCCGGTCTGGACCCAGCGCTTTCGCGATATCGTCACCGCCGAACGCCGCCCCGAGCGTACCATCGTCATCGCCTCCCACAATCTGGATGAGCTGGAGCGGCTGGTGGACCGGGTCGCCATTCTCAATCAGGGCCGGCTCCAGCGGATCGTCGCCGCCACGGGCGAGCATCTCGGCCGGCATTACCGGCTGGTCATCTCCCGCGGCGCCGAGGCCGTGGCGCGGATCTTCCCGGCGGCCGCGCCGGTTGCCGGGCGGCCCGCGGAATTCCGGGTGGAAGGGGACCTGGCCCAGCTCAACGAGGCCCTGCAGCGGCTCCTGGCCGCGGGCGCCGTGGTGTCGGCGTTCTTTCCGGAGCAGAGCCGGCTCGAATCGGAGTTCCGGGCGGCGGTCGGGGAGGTCACTCCATGAGGTGGCTCCCCCTGCGGTATGCCCGCTGGATGATCCGCGACCTGGCGCTGGCCCAGTTCGCGCTGGTGGTGGCGATCGCGGTCCTGACCGGGATCGTCCTGACCCAGGTGAGCCCGTCGCCCACCGCGGCGGACGGGCCCATGATCATCGCCCAGATGCTCAATTCGCTGGGCTGGATCATCGTGCTGACCTGCGTGGGCGGCATCGTGGCAACCGACCGGACCCAGGGGTTCTACCGGACCGCATTCTCCCGCCCGGTGAGCCCGGTGGGGTATTACCTGCAGCGCTGGGTGCTCGGTGGGGTCGTGGCGGCGCTGGTGGTTCCGGTCCTGAGCCTGGGGATCATGGCGGCGGTCGGTGGGTTCCCCATGCCCTGGAATCTGGCCGGCAGCCTGCTGCTGCTCTACCTGCTGCTCGGCGGGCTCTGCTTTCTCTTCTCCACGCTGACCCGGCTGGACTGGCTGTTTGCGATCTCGGTCATGATCATGCAGAACATCCTGCACCAGCTCCGGGACCGGGGACTCTCTCCCTTCTGGCGCACGCTGGAATCGCTGCTCCCGCCGTTTCATCTGGCCGACTACCGCGGCCCGCTGCCCACCGGGGCCGGGCTCCTGCACATCCTCCTCTACGGGGCCGGGCTTCTCGCCCTCGCCCTCGCCATCCTCCGGTGGCGGCCACTCGGGGTCGGCGGCCGCTCATGACCTTCCGCTGGACCGGCACGGTACATCGACGGATTCTGCCGAACGGGCTCACGGTCCTGGTTCAGCGGGATGACTCCGCCCCGGTGGCCGGAGTCGTCACTCACCTCAAGGCGGGATTCTTCGACGAGCCCGACCGGTGGGCCGGCATCTCGCACGTCCTCGAACACATGTACTTCAAGGGCACCGGCCGCCGCGCTCCGGGAGAGATCGCCCGGGAGACCAAGGCCGCGGGCGGTTACCTCAACGCCTACACCAGCTACGATCAGACGGTCTATTACGTCGTCCTGCCGGCCGGCAAGCTGGAAACCGCCCTCGATATCCAGGCGGATGCGCTGCAGCACTCGGTGATCGACGCCGGGGAGCTGGCCCGCGAGATTCAGGTCATCATCCAGGAAGCGAGCCGGAAACTCGACACGCCGTCGGCCGTGACCTGGGAGACACTGCACGAAGTGATGTACGACCGGCACCGGATCCGGCGCTGGCGCATCGGCCTGCCGGAGGCCCTGGCAGGATTCACCCGGGACGACGTGTACGGTTACTACGCCTCCCGTTACGTCCCGTCCCGCGCCATCGTCGCGGTCGTCGGGGATGTGGATCCCGAGCGGGTCATGGGCATGGTGGAGCGCGCCTACGGGGCCTGGCCGGACAGGAATGTGGCGCCCGATCAGGGACCGGAAGAGCCGCCGCGGCGGGAGGTCCGGTTCCGGACACTGCGGGGCGACGTCACCCACGGTCACCTGGCCCTGGGCTGGCGCGCGGTCCCACCCCTCCATCCCGATGCCCCCGCCCTCGATCTCGCGGCCGCCGTCATGAGCCTGGGGCGCGGAAGCTGGCTCTACCGGAGCCTGCGGCAGACCGGCCTCGCCACCTCCGCCTCCGCCTACTACTACGCACCGACCGAGCTGGGGTATTTCGCGGCCGGCGCCGAATTCGAGCCGCGGAATCTCGCGGCGGTCGCGGGGGAGCTGGCGGGCGCGGCGCGGCGGATGGTGGACCAGGGCCCGGGCGAGGCCGACCTCGAGCGGGCCCGTGCGGTCCTGCTCACCCGCTGGGCCCGCCGGCTCGAACCGGCCGACGGACGCGGCACGGCGCTCACCGGTGCGGAAGCGCTCAAGCACGTGAGCTACCTGGACCAGGAGTATGACGCGTTGGCGTCGGTCTCCGCCGGCCAGGTCCGGGAGGCCGCGCGCCGCTACCTGGACCCGGAGGCGCTCTCGGCGGTCGCGTTTCTGCCCGAGGGCGAGGGAGAGGATCTGGGTCGCGAGCAGCTGCTGGCCCAACGGCCTGCGCCCGCCGCGCCGGTGCCGCTCGAGCCCGCGCGGTACGCCGCACCGGGCGCGGGCCGGCGCAGTGAGCGGGCCCGGGTCGCGCACCTGAGCCTTCCGGGCGCGGACATTCTGGTGCGGCGGAAGACGGGCGTACCGTCGGTAACGGTGGGAACCTATCTCCCCCGCTCCTCCGGCGAGCCGCCGGAACTGGCGGGTATTTCATCGCTGGGACTCCGCTCCTCGGTGCGCGGCGCCGGGGGAGCCGACGGGCCGGCGCTGGCCTTCGCTCTGGAGCGGCTCGGCGGATCGCTCTCGACTTCGTCGGCTTCCGACTGGGTCGGCCTGGCTACCGCCGTGCTGCCGGAGCACCTGGCGGAGGCGGCGTCATTGCTCCGGCTGGTCCTGCTCGAGCCGGATCTCAGGGATGTGGACCTGGTGACCGAGCGCGGTCTCATGGTCGAAGAGGCCCTCCAACTGGCGGACGACATGTTCCGCTATCCGTTCCAGCTCGCGTTCCGGTCCGCGTTCGGTGACGTGGGTTACGGGCTCCCGGTCGGCGGCCTGCCGGAGACGTTGCGGGAGATCTCTCCCGCCCGGGCGCGCGAGTATCACCGTGGCGTGCTGGAACGCGTCCGTCCGGTCGTGATCGCGGTGGGAGACGTCGATCCCCAGGCCGCGCTCGATTCGCTCGGGCAGGTTTTCGGCGGACTGAGCTACCGGCATGCGATGTCCTCGCGGACACGGCAGGACTGGGCGGTCTCCCCCGGTCACCCGGCCAGCCGGGTGATCGAGCGGCAGAAGAACCAGTCGGCGGTTGCGATGACGTTCCCGGGTCCCACCCGGGGCGAGCCGGAAAGACACGCGGCGGAGGTTTGGTCCGCGGTTGCCGGTGGTCTGGGCGGGCGGCTGTTTGAATCGCTGCGAAGCCGCCGCTCGCTGGCCTACACGGTGGTTGCGGCCTCCTGGCAGCGGGCCCGGGCCGGTGCGCTGGTGACCTACATCGCGACGGCGCCGGAACGGGAAGCTGAGGCGAGGGACGCCATGCTGGAGGAACTCGCTGTGTTTACCCGGGAGCCCGTGTCGGACACCGAGTTGCGGCAGGCCGCGTCATATCTTGCCGGACAGACCGAGATCAACCAGCAGACCGCGTCGGCGCTCATTGCGGAGATCCTGGAGGCCTGGGTCCTGGGCGGGGGTCTGGAGGATCTCGAGGATCCGGCGGGTCCCTATCGGCGGGTGAGCGCGGAGGATGTACTCCAGGTCGCCCGGGCGTGCCTGCGGCCCGGGATCCGGGCCGAGGGGGTGGTTCGGGGGGGAAAGGGCGAGAAGTGAGAGGTAAGAGGTGCGAGGAACCTCGGGCAACGAGGCCTGCTTACCTCTCACCTCTCACCATTCTTTCAATCTCCTCGAGATCACCTCGATCCCTCGTTCGGCCCGGGCCGGCGGCAGCGCCAGCACATCAACGATGCAGAGTGCCTCATCCGGGATCGCGTGGAGCACGACATGTCCGCCGTGGCAGAGCAGCCCCACCACGACGCCTCGGGGGCCGGAGCGAACCACCGGGGGGCCGTAGGACGAGAGGCCCATGGCGCTGGCGGCGGCCAGGGTAACGCCCGGCAGGCCGCCGCCGTCGGCCAGCCGGCTGGCCGGAATGCCGGTCAGCGTGGTGATCTGGTGGGAGAAGGGCGGGTGCACGCGGGCGGAGTGGGAGGAGCGGGCCTCGGGCGCCCCTAGAACATCGACATCGCCAGCAGGGAGCGCAGATTGTCGTTGGTTGCCCGGAGCCGGCTCGACAGGAGGCGGACGACCGACCAGAGTACCTTGTAGGCCAGGTCACGGTTGAAGTCCAGGACCAGTTCGAAATCCGGCCGCGAGAGCGTGACCAGGGTGCAGGCGCCGTTGGCGATGGCGTCGGTGGATCGTTCCGAGCGATCGAACACGGACATCTCTCCGAAACACGCTCCGGGCTTCAGGACCGCGAGCGCCTCCTCGCCCGAGCCGGGGATGGTCCGGCTGATCCGCACTTCGCCGCTCGCGACCACGAACAGGCGGTTGCCGGGTTCGCCCTCGCGGAAGATGACCTCTCCGGACTTGTAGGTCTGTTCCCGGCAGATCTCCGCCAGGCGGGACAGCTCGCCGTCGTCGAGGTCGGCGAAGATGGCCGTGTTCCGCAGGAGGTCGAGGTTCATGGGTTCCCGGATTAGGGGTCAGGGATCAGAGATCGGGGTCCCCGGGGATCGGTGCCGGGTGCCGCGTGCCGGGGGCGTGCGTCACCGGATACAGACTCCCGATCCCTGATCCCCAGTCCCTGCTGCTTCAATGTCCGAAACTACTCCCCGCCAGAACGGCCAGCAAGCAGGCCGGTCAATCGCCGCTGCGGATCTCATCACGGCTGCCCGGCTGCCGCTGGCCGTGCTGTTCATCGTGGTCCAGGCGCCCGGGGCGCGGATCGGCATCCTGGTGGTCGCGGCGCTGAGCGATCTGCTCGACGGCTACCTGGCCCGGCACCTGGGGAGTTCCCGGTTCGGGGCCTTCCTCGATCCGGTGGTGGACAAGCTGTTCATGGCCGCGGCGTTCGGCGTGGTGGCGTTTTCCGGGGTGCTGAGCTGGTACGAGATCCTCGGCGCTCTGCTGCGCGATGTCTGGGCCACGGCGGCCTTCCTGGGCACGCTTATCTTCCGCCGGCCCACCGCGATCCCGGCCCGATACGGGGGAAAGGCCGTCACCGTGGGCCAGGTCCTCACGCTGATGGCGTTTCTTACGGAATCGCCCCTGGTGCGGCCGCTGGCCTGGGCCACGGCGGCCATCGCGCTCTATGCCATCTGGGACTACCAGCGGGTGGCGGGCCGGGAAGGCCGCCCGCTTCGATAGTCGACTCTCACAGGACATGCTATGGCACGGGAAACCAAACAGGTGAGTCTGGTCTGGCGCGGCGGCCTCCGCTTCGAGGGCGGTGAAGCCGGCCGGCCGGCGATGCTCATTGACGGGGACGGGGAACAGGCCCCCGGCCCGATGGCCACGCTCCTGCTGGCCGCGGGCGCCTGCACCGGCGCCGACGTGGCCCTCATCCTGGAGAAGATGCGGATCAGGCTGACCCGCTTCGAGATCCGGGGCGCGGGCGTCCGGCGGGAGGAAGAGCCCCGGCGCTACGTCGAACTCCGGCTCACCTATGTGCTGGCGGGAGCCGGTCTGGACGAGGGCAAGGCCCGCCGCGCCATCGACCTCTCGATCGAGAAGTACTGCTCCGTGCTCCACTCCCTCGCTCCCGATATCACGGTCGGCTATGACCTGGTACTGGAGTAGGCCGGCGATCCTTGCGCTGCTCCTGCTGGCCGGCCCGGCGCCGGCTGCGTGGGCTCAGCAATTCGAAGCCGGTTTGCAGGGCGTGGCTACCCTGGCGGATCGGGCCTTCGCCGGTGGGGGAGTATCCCTGGGCTGGCGCAGCGGGCCGCGGGCACGGGTGGTGGCGATGGGTGCCCTGGGCAGCGACGACGGGGACGGGCCGGCCGTGCGGGGTGAACTGACCGCCCACTTCCTGCTGAGCCCGCGGAGCCGGCGCGCCACCCTCTATGCCGGCGGTGGCATCGCCGGGGTGGCCGGTCCTCACGGAGAGGCGGGGTTCGTGGTTCTGGCCCTGGGGATCGAGTCCCGACCCTCTGCCCGCACCGGCTGGGTGCTGGAGACGGGCCTGGGTGGGGGCGTCCGGGTGCTGGTGGGGTACCGCTGGCGCTGGGGCAGGTCCCGATGACAAGAGCCCCGTCCACCCGGGACGGGGCTCTGCTATGCTTCAGCGGGTTGATCCGGCCTCACTTGCCCGCGCCGACTTCCTCGGCTGTCCGCGAAACGACCGGCTGGCAGTATCGCTCTCCCAGGACCCGCAACTGATTCAGATCCTCGGGGGTCAGGTCCTCGTACCGCTCCGCCAGGTACTGCATGGTGTCGTCAAACCAGTCCTTCTGGTGCTCCGGTTCGGCTTCGAGCACGCCGCACCGCAGGATATGGCTGAACAGCTCGTCGCGCGCCTGGTTGAAAGCCGGTAGTTCGGCCTGGTCCTGCCGGGGTCTTTTCTTCGCCAATGGTTCCTCCGCTCACAAGAGTCTGTCATTCAACGGCTTACAATATAACGCAGCACCGCCCGGCGGGGCAAATGCCAGTTGGCCCCCCGCAAGCCAATATCGTCATTAGATTTCCGTCCCTTGCACCCGCAGGATGGACCGGTGTGTCCGGGGATGGGCGCCCGGGAGAGGGAACCATGGGCGAGCATGACGAAATCTATGGCAAGGACCGCGAGGCACGGTTGCAGCATCTGCTGCGGGAGCTGGCCCGGCGGATCACAGAACTTGACCGGCGGGGCGAACTGCTGCGTCGCGTACCGGAGCTCATCCGACTGATGGGTGAGGCCCGGAGCGAGTTGTTCCATTACGAGGTTCGCATCACCTACGATACCCCGGAAATCGCGGAAAGCCGCCGGATTGTCGACGAGGCGCGACGCGAGGGGTATGCCATCGACGATCCGGAGGACGATGTTCCATGGCGGAAGCCCGGGGAGGAATGAACCGCTTCTATCTCCTGCTTGGCGGCATAGCCGTCGCCGGGCTGGGGATCATCACGTACCTGGCCGTGGGCCGGGGCCACACGGTGTCGATTCCGGCCAACGTGGTGGTCCAGCCTGCCGACACGAGCGGGTTCGAGGGGTATTATCTGGGGAGCGACTCGGCCCCGGTCGAGATCACCGAATACGCGGATTTCCAGTGCCCCGCGTGCCAGCAGTTCGCCACCCTGCAGTTTCCAGTGGTGGAGAAACAGCTCATCGCGACCGGCAAGGTCCGCTGGCGCTACCGGGATTATCCGCTCGACAACGCCCATCCGTACGCCCGCCTGGTGGCTCATGCGGCGGCCTGCGCCAACGAACAGGGGAAATACTGGGATTTTGCCCGCCTGGTTTACGACGGCCAGTTCAACTGGTCCTCGTCGACGGATCCGGGGTCGATATTCCGGGAGTATGGCCGTTCCCTCGGGCTGGATCTCGGCAGTTATGACGCGTGCATGAAGAGCGCGCGTTATGCCGGCCGGATTCAGGCCAGTCTCCAGGAAGGCATCGCCCTGGGAGTGCAGTCGACGCCGACCTTCCTGATCAACGGGCGGCTCTACCCGGGGGCGTTGCCCTCGGACGCGATCGTCCATGTGGTGGATTCCCTGCTGCAGGCCCGCCAGCCGCAGTGAGCCCGGTCCGAACGAAGCACCGGATGGCCGCCGCGTTGCTGAGCCTGCTCGGCGTCCTGCTGTCGGCCTATCTGTACCTGTACAAGATCGGAGTCATCGGGACCCTGGTCTGCGGCAACGGCCAGTGCGAGACGGTCCAATGGAGCCGCTGGAGCCGCTTCCTGGGGGTCGATGTGGCCCTGCTCGGGCTGGGCGGCTACCTGGCACTCCTGCTGGTGAGCCTGGCCGGGCTGCAGCCCGGCCAGGCGGAACGCCGCTGGCCCGACACGGTGGTGCGGATTCTGGCCGGCGCCGGGGTGCTCTTCAGCGCCTGGCTCACCTACGTTGAACTCTTCGTGATCCACGCCATCTGCCGCTGGTGTGTCAGCTCGGCCGTCCTCATCACTGCCATCTTCATCAGTGCCTTCTGGGGACGGTCCGCGCCCCGCGCGAGCCCGGCTCCCGGCCTCGACTCGTGACCTCCGTCGCCCACGCTTCCGCCGCCGAATCCCATCCAGCGCCCACCGGTCGCAAGCTGGCGTTTCTCGCGTTCGCGGCGCTGGGCGTGGTATACGGCGACATCGGGACCAGCCCCCTGTACGCGCTCAAGGAGTGTTTCTCCGGACCCTACGGGCTGCCGCCGACCCGGGACAACATTCTGGGTGTGCTCTCGCTCATCTTCTGGTCGCTCAATTTCCTGATTTCGTTCAAGTACATCTCGTTCATGATGCGGGCCGACAACCGGGGCGAGGGCGGCATCCTGGCCCTGTTCGCGCTCCTCCGGCCCCGCAGCGCGCTGAAGGGCCGCCGCTGGGCGCTCATCATGATCGGCTTGTTCGGCGCGGCGCTGCTCTACGGAGACGGGATCATCACGCCGGCCATCTCCGTCCTGGGCGCGATCGAAGGCCTGGCGGTGGCGGCGCCGCCGCTGGAAGGCTGGATCGTGTGGATCAGTGTGGTCATCATCGTGGGGCTGTTCCTGGTGCAGCGGCACGGAACCGCCGTGGTCGGACGGCTCTTCGGCCCGGTCACCTCGCTCTGGTTTCTCTGTATCGCGGCCCTCGGGATCAGGGGGATCGTGATGGAGCCCGATGTGCTCACGGCCGTCAATCCCTGGTACATGGTGGAGTTCTTCGTCCGGGACCGGCTGCAGGGGTTTCTGATTCTCGCCGCCGTCGTCCTGGTCGTGACCGGGGGTGAAGCCCTCTACGCCGACATGGGCCATTTCGGCAAGCGGCCCATCCGGCTGGCCTGGTTCGCCATCGTCCTGCCGGCCCTGGTGCTGAACTATTTCGGCCAGGGCGCGCTGCTGCTGCGCCAGCCGGACGCGGCCTTCAATCCGTTCTATTCCCTGGTGCCGGTCTGGGGGCTGTATCCGATGATCGCCATCGCCACCGCGGCGGCGGTGGTGGCCTCGCAGGCACTCATCTCGGGGGCGTTCTCCCTGACCCAGCAGGCGGTCCAGCTGGGGTACTGCCCCCGGGTGACAGTGATTCATACCTCCGCGACGGAGCGGGGCCAGATCTACATCCCCGAAGTCAACTGGGCCCTGCTGGTCGCCTGCGTCGGCCTGGTGCTCGCCTTCCGCTCCTCCTCGAATCTGGCCGCCACCTACGGGGTCGCCGTCACCGGGACGATGACGGTCACCACCGTTCTCTTCTCGGCGGTCGCCCGGGAGAAATGGCGCTGGAACTGGTGGAAGGTGCTGTCACTGGGCGGCATGCTGCTGGTGGTGGACCTGTCCTTCTGGAGCGCCAACCTGGTCAAGATCCCCGAAGGCGGCTGGTTCCCGCTGCTGGTCGCGGCCCTGGTATTCACCCTGATGACCACCTGGAAACGGGGACGCTTCCTCCTCACCAGTATCGTCCGCCAGGGGACCCTCCCGATGGACCTGTTCATTCAGGATTGCGGCCGCCGCAAGCCGTTCCGGGTGCCCGGGACCGCCGTGTTCCTGACCTCCGATCCCGAAGGCGCGCCGCCCGTCCTGCTGCACCATCTGAAGCACAACCAGGTTCTCCACGAACGGGTCATCATCCTCTCGATCCAGTCGGAGGATTTCCCCCAGGTGGCCGAGAAGGACCGGGTCGATTTCGAGGAGCTGGGGGAGGGGTTCTACCGGGTCATGGCGCATTACGGGTACATGGAAACCCCGGATGTGCCCAGCGTGCTGCGGGCCCTGGCGCTCAAGGGCGACGCCATGGATCTGGGCGGCCTTACGGTCAAGGTGCCCGAGACGACCTTCTACCTCGGCCGGGAGACGCTGCTGCCGACCGGGACCCAGAAGATGGCCACCTGGCGGAAGCGGCTCTTTATCGTGATGACCCGGAATGCCCGCAGCGCGGCCGCGTTCTTCAACCTGCCGCCCAACCGGGTGGTGGAGATGGGGGCGCAGATACAGCTGTAACGGTAAACGGTAAGCGGTAAACGGTGAACGGGGCCGGATTCACCATCCCCGATGGTGGTTTCCACCCCCGTTCACCGCTCACCGCTCACCGTCTTCCGTTCTTACCCTTCTTCTCCCTCGTACATCTGCTTCAGCCGGTTGACCACGTTGGGGTCTGCCAGCGTCGTGGTGTCGCCCAGCATGCGGCCTTCGGCAATGTCCTTGAGCAGCCGCCGCATGATCTTGCCGCTTCGGGTCTTGGGGAGATCGGCCGCGAAGATGATATCCTCCGGCCGGGCTATGGCGCCGATCTTGGTCGCGACATGGTCCTTGAGATCGTCCTTGAGTTCGGAGGTGGGCTGATTCCCCTCCTTGAGCGTCACGAAGGCCGCGATGGCCTGGCCCTTGAGCTCGTGCTGTTTGCCGACCACGGCCGCCTCGGCGACCGAGGGGTGATCGACCAGGGCGCTCTCGACCTCCATGGTGCCGATCCGGTGCCCGGCCACGTTGAGCACGTCGTCCACCCGGCCCAGGATCCACCAGTAGCCTTCCTCGTCCAGCTTGGCCCCGTCGCCGGCGAAGTAGCGCCCGGGAAACCGGCTCCAGTAGGTCTGCTGGTACCGCTCGTCGTCTCCGTAGATGGTCCGCAGCATGCTCGGCCAGGGCTCGGTGATGGTCAGGAAACCGCCGCCCTTCGGAATCGGCTTGCCCTGGTTGTCGACCAGTTCGACCGTGATGCCGGGGAAGGGGGTGGTGGCCGAGCCGGGCTTGGTGGTGGTGACCCCGGGCAGGGGGGTGATCATGATGGCGCCGGTCTCGGTCTGCCACCAGGTGTCCACGATGGGGCAGCGCTCCCGGCCGATGTGTTTGTGGTACCACATCCAGGCTTCCGGGTTGATGGGTTCTCCCACGGTGCCGAGCAGGCGGAGGGTGGAGAGATCGTGCCGGGCCGGGTGGGTCGCGCCCCACTTCATGAATGCCCGGATGGCCGTCGGCGCGGTGTAGAAGACGGTGACGCCGTAGCGTTCCACGATTTCCCAGAACCGGTTCCGTTCGGGCCAGTCGGGGGCGCCTTCGTACATCAGGACCGTGGCGCCGTGGGCCAGCGGTCCGTAGACCACGTAGGAGTGGCCGGTCACCCAGCCCACGTCGGCGGTGCACCAGAAGACGTCCTCATCCCGCAGGTCGAAGACGTATCTGGTCGTGGCCGTCACCTGGGTCAGGTACCCGCCCGTGGTGTGCACGATGCCCTTGGGTTTGCCGGTGGTGCCCGAGGTGTACAGGATGTACAGCATGTCCTCGGCATCCATGACCTCGGGCTCGCAATGGGTGTCGGCCCCGTCCATGAGCCGGTGCCACCAGTGGTCCCGCCCCTCGGTCATCGAGGCGAACGCTTCGTCCCCTTCGGCCCCGGCGCGGCGCCGGACGACGATGACGTGCTTGATGGAGGGGCAGTCCTTCACCGCCTCGTCGGCGAACCGCTTGAGCGGCAGAACCGTCCCACGGCGGTAGCCGCCGTCGGCGGTGATGAGCACCGTCGCTTCCGCGTCGTTGATCCGGTCCCGCAGCGACTCGGCGGAAAAACCGCCGAATACGACCGAGTGGACCGCCCCGATCCGGGCGCAGGCCAGCATGGCCACGGCGGCTTCGGGGACCATCGGCAGGTAGATCGCAACCCGGTCGCCCTTTTTCACCCCCAGCCGGCGGAGCACGCTGCCACACCGGTTCACCTCGCGCCACAGGTCCCAGTAGGTCATGACCCGGTGATCGCCGGGCTCTCCCTCCCAGATGAGCGCGGCCTTGTTGCGGCGCGGCCCCCTTACATGGCGATCGAGGCAGTTGACCGACACGTTCAGCTTGCCCCCGACGAACCACTTCGCGTGCGGCGGCTTCCAGTCGAGCACGGTGGTCCAGGGCTGGATCCATTCAAGCGCCCGCGCCTGCTCGGTCCAGAAGGCCAGGCGATCCCCGGCGGCCGCACGGTACAGATCCGTTCCGGCCAGCGCCGACTCGGCGAACGCCGGCGGCGGCGGAAAGCGGCGCTGCTCCTGCAGGAGAGTGTCGAGTTGTTCTTTCATGGGTTCCAGGAAGTGGGTGGAATCGACAAACTGCGGCGGGTCGAACCAAATGTGAAGGGGGCCGGGCCGTCTGCCACGGGACGTTCCATCCGTGGAACCCGGGCGACACCGCAAATCCCGCCTTCCGCCGCGAATGTCAGGAATCGGGCCTCGCCCCGCCCCGGCCTGTGACCACGTAAAGCATTGCCGAATATGGAGTTGGCGTTCTGGCACCGGACTCGCATATCAGCAGAGTGCAGGTCGGGGAGACCGGCCTGGAAACAAAAAAATCGATCCGCCCGATAATAGCACACCCGGAGCGATCCGGGGCCGCAAATCTAGAGGTCTCGACCCGCGGAGAAGTCCCGCGCGAGAGATAGCTCGGTGCCGAAGGTGGAATGCAGCACGTGAAGCGTGATGCGTTTGCCCCCGGAAAACAGCGGCGAAGCGTCACGCTTCGTTTGTTGTCGGGCGCTGGGAGGCAGCACAATGCCGGCGCAAACGAGGACTAAAATGATAACCGCACCCGAACACCTGGGGCTGGAATCCCGGAACGACTTCCGGAAGGAAGCGGTTTCGATACTCGAACAGCTTCCCGAAGGGGATGGCCGTCTGGTGATCGATCTGGGATCAACCCGGGGGGTGGATTCCGCCGGCCTGGGCGCGCTGATGCTGATCCAGCGCCGGGCCGCGGAGCGGCGCCAGGCCGTGATCCTGCGCAATGCCAGCGACGAGCTGCGCTACCTGCTGGCCCTGACCAAGCTGGACGACCTCTTCATGATCGAGGGCGTCGGGGCCGGGTGAGCCGAAGGATGATGTGACGGGTGGTTGGATGATCGGGCCGGTAGTTCTGCTCCGTACTTCAATGCCGGCCCGGCGTCCAATCACCCGTCATCCCCTCATCCAAATGCGCTATATTTCCCGCCCGATGCACACTCGCCTCACGCTTCATGCCCTCCGCTGAACCCCCGCTGCTTGCCGGCAGGGGGCTGCAACGCCGTTTCGGCGCCCTGCGGGTGCTCCGGGGGCTGGATGTCACCGTGGAAGCCGGCCAGGTTCTGGTGGTCCTGGGCGAGAACGGCTCCGGCAAGAGCACGCTGCTCCGTCTGCTCGCCGGCCTGACCCGGCCAACGGCAGGATCCGTCGCCATCCAGGGCGTCCTGCTGCGATCGTCCGATCCGGCCATCCGCCGCCTCTACGGACTGGTGGCACACCAGTCCACGCTCTATGACGACCTCACCGTGGCGGAGAACCTCCGGTTTGCCGCGCGGCTGCACGGCCTGGCGGATCCCGCCGGGGCCGCCCGACGGGCCATGGTCGAGACCGAGATCGCCCACCGGGCCGAGGACCGGGCCGGCAGGCTCAGCCGGGGCCTGCTGCAGCGGGCATCCATTGCCCGCGCCTTTATCCACCAGCCGCGGCTCATGTTGCTCGACGAGCCGTTCACCGCCCTCGATGTGCCGTCCGCGGCCCACATCCGCGCCTGGCTGGCCCGGCGGGTCGACCAGGGTGCCGGTGCCGTGGTTGTCACCCACCAGGTGGCGGAAATCTGGGACCAGGCCACCCATGTGGGTGTGATCGTGCGGGGCCAGTGGGCGGTCCTGGAGCCCAGGCCGGTTTCCATGGCCGGTTTTCAGGAACGCTACCGTGAGGTCATCAGTGCCTGAGATGCTCCGGGTAGTTCTGGCCATCGCGGGGAAGGACCTGCGGCTCGAGCTGCGGACCAAGACCGCCCTGCTTTCGGCGACCATGTTCGCCGCCCTGGTACTCATGGTGTTCAACTTCGCCCGGGACCCGACCATCGTGTCGCCGACCGAAATGGCGCCCAGCGTGCTGTGGGTGACGTTCGCCTTCGGCGCGGTGGTGACGCTCAACCGGGCGTTCAACGTCGAGCGGGAGAATGCCGCCTTCGACGGGCTGCGGCTCGCGCCCGCTCCGCGGGGCGCTATCTATCTGGGCAAGCTGCTCGCCAACCTGGTCTTCGTCTGGCTGGTGGAGGCGGTGACCCTGCCGCTCTTCGTGCTGTTCTTCAACGTGGATCTGAGCGGTGCCTGGACCGGGATCGTGGGGGTCACGGTGCTGGCCACGATTGGGTTCGTGGCGGTGGGCACCGTCTTCAGCGCCATGGTCGTGCGGACCCGGTTCGCCGAGCTGATGCTGCCGGTCCTGCTCCTGCCGTTCATGGTTCCCCCGCTCATCGCCGCGACCCAGGCCACCACCCGGCTGCTGGGCGGGCGTCCGTTGAGCGAGTTACTCGGGTGGCTTAGGTTACTCGCGCTGTATGACCTGGTGTTCATCGCGGTCTGTTCGTTGACCTTTTCCGCCGTTGTGGACGAATGACTCCCACGTATGCACAAGGCGCCGCGGTCACCCGCCGGGGGCTCTGGATCACGGGGCTGGCCCTGATCCTCCTCGCGGGGGTGTACGTCATGGCGCTCAAGTACACCCCGGTCGAGGTCCGCCAGGGTCTGGCCCAGAAGATCTTCTACATCCACGCGCCCGCCGCCTGGTCGGCCCTCCTGTCGTTCGCCATGGTCGGCATCGTGAGCGCGCTCTACCTCTGGCTGCACGAACCCCGGCTGGATCTCTTCGCCGCCTCCTCGGCCGAGGTCGGCGTGGCCTTCAGTGCGGTGATGCTGACGACCGGCCCGATCTGGGGCAAGCCGGTCTGGGGGACCTGGTGGACCTGGGACGCCCGGCTCACCTTGACGCTGTTCCTGTTCTTCCTCTTTCTGGGATACCTGGCCCTGCGGGCCGCGCTCACCGACCGCTCCGAACGGGCCCGGTTCAGTGCGGTCGTCGGGATCATGGGGCTCCTGCTGGTGCCGTTCATCCACCTGAGCGTCTACCTGTTCCGCACGCTGCACCCCCAGCCGATCATCCTCAAGCCGAGCCGGCCGTCGCTGCCGCCCGAGATGCTCCGGACGCTGCTGTCGTCCTTTCTCGTCGCCACGCTGCTCTACCTCGGCTTCGTGACCGTCCGTTACGGCCTGGCGCTCATCGCCCAGGCCCGCGAGGAGGATCCCGCCCATGACGCCTGAAAACGGCTCCTACATGGTGGCCGCCTACATCGTGGCGGCCGTGATCTACCTGGCCTACACCGTGACCCTGGTGGTGCGGGCCGGGAAAGCGCTGCGGGAAGAGAGAAGTGAGAAGTAAGAAGTGAGAAGGCACTGTCAAACGGCCCTCCGATCTCACCGAGCGGAGGGCCGTTTCGTGTCCCCTTCTTACTTCTTACTTCTCACTTCTCTCTTCTCACCTCCCGCCGGGGTGTGTTTCGGCAGCAGTAGCCGGTCCCAGAGCACTCCGGCCACGATGCCCCCGAGCAGCGGGCCGGCCCAGTAGACGTAGTGTCCGGTCCAGATGCCGGAAGCGACCGACGGGCCGAACGCGCGGGCCGGGTTCATGGCGGCCCCCGTCAGCGGACCTCCCACCAGGATACCGAACAGCAGAACCAGGCCGATCCCGAATCCGCCCACCTTGGGGGCATCCGGGCTCACTGCCGTCCCGAAGACCGCCGAGACCAGGAAGAAGGTCAGTATCGCCTCCATCAGGACCGCCTGGCCGCCGGTGACGGACGTGTGGATGAGCGGGGTCCCGTAGGCCGCCGTGCGGGCCAGGTGTACCGGGAAGACGAACTTGAGGGCCAGCGCCCCGATCACGGCGCCAAGCAGCTGAGCGGCGATGTAGACCCCGGCCGTCTTGCCGTCTACCCGACGCGCAACCAGCAGGCCGACCGTGACCGCGGGGTTGATGTGGCCGCCGGAGATGTTCATGGTCGCCGTCACCACGACCGAAAACACGAGCGCATGGGCCAGGGCGATACCCAGGAGGCCGAAGCTGGCTCCGGGGTAGGAATTGGCAATGACCGACCCGGCGCCAATGAAGATGAGTCCGAACGTGCCGAAGGCTTCGGCGACACTGCGGCGTAGCAGGGAGTTCATCGAGGATCCTTACCAGGAAGGAGGGAGCGCGAATCTACAGCGGAGGGAGGGATGGATGGAAGGGTGGGGCGGGCGCCCCCGGGGCCTAGTCGCTCCGGCGAAGGACCAGGCAGGCGTTGATCCCGCCGAACCCGAACGAGTTGCTCAGCATGAACTCCGGGCGGGCCTCGGTCCCGCTCCCGGTCAGGTAGTGCAGGTCACAGGCCGGGTCCGGCAGATTGAGATTGACGTTGGGCGGGAGCCAGCCGCGATGGGAGGCCAGGGCGCAGATGGCGGTCTCGATGGCGCCGCTCGCGCCCAGCGCGTGGCCGTAGTAGCCCTTGGTTCCGGACAGTGGGATCCGGTATGCCCGTTCGCCGAAGACCTGCTTGATGCTGCCGGTCTCCGTCGGGTCGTTGAGTGGGGTGGAAGAGCCGTGCGCGTTGATGTACCCGATGTCCTCCGGGCTCACCCGGGCGTCCGCCACCGCGAGCCGCATGGCCCGGGCGGCCTGGGTCCCGTCCGGCCGTGGAGCCGTCATGTGGTGCGCATCGTTGGTCAGCCCGTACCCGCACACCTCGGCATAGATCTGGGCCCCCCGGGCCAGGGCCCGGGTGCGCTCCTCCAGGATCAGCACGGCTGCACCTTCGGCCATGACGAAACCGTCCCGAAGGGCGTCGAAGGGACGGCTGGCGGTACCCGGATCCTCATTGCGGGTGCTCATGGCGCGGATAATGGCAAAGGCGCCGAAGGTGAGCGGCGCCAGCGGCGCCTCGATGCCTCCGGCCAGCATCACATCCGCTTCCCCCCGCCGAATGGCGCGCAGGGCGTCCCCCACGGCGATGGTCCCCGAGGCGCAGCTCATCCCGTTGGTGGAGTTGGGGCCGGTGCAGCCGAACTCGATCGCCACGTTGCAGCTCGCCGCGCCGGTAAAGACCTTCAGCGCCAGCCCGGGGTCGACCGCGCGGACACCGCCCTGCATGTAGGCATGATGCTGCTCTTCCGCCTGGGCGACACCGCCGAGGGCGGTTCCCATCATGGCGCCGATGCGGTCCCGGTCCTCCCGGGCCGGGTCCAGTCCGGCATCCTCCAGGGCCAGCCGGCTGGCGGCCACGGCAAACTGGGAAAACCGGTCCAGCCGGCGGGACCGGCGCTCTTCCATATGATCGGTGGGGAAGAACCCGTCGACCTCGGCGGCGACATGGGTCTTGAAGGGCGACGGATCGAAACGGGAGATCGTTCGGACCGCCGAGCGGGCCTTCCGGAGGCCCTCCCAGAAGGAATCCCGTCCGATGCCGATCGGGGTGATCACACCCAGTCCGGTGATCACGACTCTGCGCTCATCCATGGTCGTTCTCCACATGCCGGGCCAGTCCGGCAAGAGTGCGTGAGGCGATCCCGTGGATGAACACCGGCCCGATGACCAGGTCGGCGGCCAGCGCCCCGATGACCGGCCAGGCCGGCCCGGACCACTCATGTATGATGGTGACGTCCGTTTCCGTCCCCGTGGGGACCAGCTCCCAGACGACGTCCATGCCCCGGGTGATTCCTTCTATATGACGATACCGGACCTGCAACCGGTTCCGGTCGATCTCCATCCGCGAGACCCACCAGGTGGGATACCGGAGCGGGCCGAACGGCCGCCAGGCCGCCATCTCGACGATCCCGCCGCTCTGCGAGGGTTCCCGCAGGCGTACCCACCGGTAGTGCGGGAGCAGTTCGGGCCAGCGCTCCACGTCGGCGGCCGCCGTGAAGACCCGATCCGCCGGGGCCCGGAACCTGAGCCGGTCCAGGGTCCGCATCAGGACCCCACCACGCCGACCAGCCGGAAGCCCGGTCGGGCAAACACCCGGGCCGAAAGCCCGGCGGCCTGAAACAGTCCGGCGAACTCCTCCCGGCTGTACCCCCGGCGGACCGATGTGATGCCGTCGCTCCGGGTGGCGGCGTCGAATCGGAGCAGCCGCGAGCCGAGCCAGAACCCGGCGACCGCCAGACGGTGCCGCCGCAGGTCCGCCACCACGATCCCGCGGCGCGCCACCCGGGCACACTCCCGCAGCAGGCCTGGCCCAGACTCTGACATATCTCTGCCGGTTCATTGTCCTGCTGAGTCTCTGGCTGGCCGGTTGCTCACTCATCCCATCTGACGCCAGAACG
>JBFXBG010000053.1:0-22830 GCA_050183505.1 Gemmatimonadales bacterium
GCCGTCCCCCCGGTCGAGATGATTTCCCATCCCAGCTCGATCAGACTCTGGGCGAACCCGACGATCCCTCGCTTGTCACTGACCGAGATCAACGCACGCGGCACCAGGCAGCTCCGGCAGAAAGTGGAAACCGTGGCCTCGGGGCTCAGCCCCGGGCCGGTTCGAACTCGAAAGGCACCGCGTGTCCGGTCATCGCGGCGGCCCGCACGGCGGCCGGCAGCAGCCGGTGCTCGACCTCGAGCACCCGGCGGGCCAGGCTCCCGGGGGTATCGCCCGGCAGCACCGGGACGCGGGCCTGTCCCAGAATCGGGCCCCGGTCGTAGGCTTCGTCGACCAGGTGAACCGTCGCGCCGCTGGTCGTGGCCCCGCTGTCCAGCACCGCGCGATGGACCCGCTCCCCGTACATGCCCGGGCCCCCGAAATCGGGCAGCAGCGCCGGGTGGATGTTGATGATCCGGCCACGGTAACGGGCTACGACCTCCGGTGGGACCAGCTTGAGGTAGCCCGCCAGCACCACGAAATCGGCCCGATGGGCCGCCAGGGCCGCCAGCCATTCGGCGCCGTTCTCCGGGGCGGCAAGCGTGACCGCCGGAACGCCTCGCTCCCGGGCCCGCTCGAGGCCCGCCGCGCCCGGTTTGTTGCTCAGCACCAGAACCACCTCGGCTCCGGCGTCCGGCCCCAGCTGATCGAAGAGGGCCTGCAGATTGCTGCCCCGGCCCGAGATCGCCACTGCTACCCGCATCGGCATGGGGCGGGAAGATAATCGAAGGCGGACGGGTGGGCAGGCGGGCCGGCGGACGGAACCGGCGGCCGGACCTTCAGGCCATCCGTCCGCGCTCGCGAGCGTCCGCAGGCTCGTCCAGCACCATCCCTGCCGCCTCCACCAGATCCCGCGCGACCGCGTAGCCGCGCTCCCGCGCCAGGGCGGCGTGCCTCGCACCTTGCCCGGTCTCGACCAGGATGCCGCGGCCGCCCAGGACCTGCGCGGGTTCGAGATCCCGCAGCCGATCCCCGATCCACCAGCACCGCTGCAGGTCGAGGCTGAAGCGCTCGGCCGCCTGTCGGAAGAGCAGCGTACCGGGCTTGCGGCACTCGCACGGCCCGCTGACTTCCGGCAGATGCGGGCAGAAGTAGTGGGCATCCAGCGTGGCGTCTTCCCGGGCGAGCAGGGCGGTCAACCGTGCAACGATGGCGTCATAGTCCTCGGTCGTCAGGAGGCCGCGGGCGATGCCGGACTGGTTGGTGACCACGATGGCGGGGACGGCCGCCTGATTCAGACGCCGAATGGCGCGGGCGGCGCCGGGGAGCAGCCGTACCAGGTCCGGATCCCGGATGTAGCCCGTGTCCTCGATGATGGTGCCGTCGCGATCGAGGAACACCGCGGGTATGCCGCTGCCGGCGGACATCACTCCAGCGCCGCCGCGAGGAGCGCCGGGACGAGCTCGAGATCGGCCCGCGCGAGCGTCCGCGGGTCAATCATGACCCGGTCATTCTCGATCCGGGTGACGAGCGGGGGGGTCCCCAGGCGGAGCCTGGCGGCGAGGCCGTGGGCGCCCAGCTCCGGCGACTCGAGGCTCACCAGCGTGGTCGGCAGGCGGGCGCCGGGGAAGGAACCTCCTCCGACAGTGGATACGCCGGTCTGGAGTGAGGGGGAGAACGCCGGAGCGATGCCGTCGGCCAGCCGGCGGGCATCGGCCGCGATGGCGGCGGGATCCCGGGTCAGCATGGCGAGCACCGGAACCTCGCGCACCGCCAGCGCGGGATCCCGGTAGAGGGCCAGGGTGGCTTCCAGGCCGGCCAGGGTGAACTTGTCGGCCCGCAGGGCCCGGGCATAGGCGTTGTGACGACACCGGTCGATCATCGTCTCCCGGCCCACGATACACCCCGCCTGCGGTCCACCGAGCAGTTTGTCGCCGCTGAAGAGCACCAGGTCGGCGCCCGCGGCGACCGCGTCCGCTACCCTGGGTTCATCCCGAAGGCCCCAGGGCGTGAGGTCCGCCAGGAGTCCGCTCCCGACGTCGTGGAGGTAGGGCACGCCCGCCTCAGCAGCCAGGGCGGCGAGTTCACGCGGGTCGGGCGTATGCACGAAGCCGGTCTGCGCGAAATTGGATCGATGCACCGTGAGGATGGCCCGGGCGCCGGATTGGAGCCCTTTCCGATAGTCGTCGAGATGGGTCCGGTTGGTGGTGCCGATTTCCTGGAGGCGGGCGCCGCTCTTCTCCATGATGTCGGGGATCCGGAACGATCCGCCGATCTCGATCAGCTCCCCCCGGGAAATGAGGACCGGCTCGCCGGCGGCGGCCGCGTTGAGCGCGAGTACCAGCGCGCCGGCGGCGTTGTTGACGACCAGTGCATCTTCGGCTCCGGTGAGGTCGGCCAGGATCCCGCGGCAATGATCCCCGCGGTGGCCCCGGGTGCCGGCATGGAGGTCGAATTCGAGGGTGGAGTAGCCGGCTGCCACCGCGGCCATCGCCTCGATGGCACCGGAGGCGAGCGGAGCCCGGCCCAGGTTGGTGTGCAGCACTACCCCGGTCGCGTTGAGGACCCGGCGGAGGGAGGGCTCGAGCCGCCGGGCCAGTCGCTCGCGGATATCGGTGGACCAGTCGGGTGGCAGGCCGCTGCGGAGCGTGCGCGCGGCGTCGATCGACTCCCGCACCGCGGCCACGACGGCGTCCCGCGGGCTGCCCTCGAGCAGCTCGCGGACTCCCGGTTCCCGCAGCAACCGGTCTACCGAGGGCAGTTCCCGGCGCGGATCGCTCATCGCCGGGGACGCACCGGGGGAGGGGCCGCGGCGCTGTCGGGCCGGGCCGCGGTGCTGTCGGCGGCCGTGGTGCTGTCGGCGGCCGTGGTGCTGTCGGCGGCCGTGGTGCTGTCGGAGGCGGCCGGTGGTTTTGGTACCCGCAGCCCGGATGCCGCATCGGCGGCAACGCCGTTGACGTTGCGGATGCCGAACACCTGGATCACGTACGAGGTATCCGTCAGAAACGGCTGCGCCGCGCGGAGAACGGCCTTGGTGGTGAGCCGGGGCCGCTGCTGCAGGATGGCGTCCGCGCTGTCCTGGGCGGGGGTGGTCTCCTTGCCTGCCGGCCGGCCCACGGCGGCGGGCCGCCGGACGGGGCGGGGCAGCAGTGAATCGGGTCGGGCGCGCGCGGTGTCGGCGGCCGCCCGGGCCGTATCGGCGGCTGCCCGGGCGGAGTCCTGGGCGGCACGCCGGATTCTCTGCAGGCTGTCGTCCAGCAGCTTCGGCAGGAACGACAGCACCGGCTGGTCGATGGAGTCGGGCAGCAGCCGCAGGCGAACCATGCCGGTATCCAGGGCCTGTGACGGATCGAGCGGCTGATTGAAGGTGATTTCGGCGGCCATGGAATCCAGCGCCGTGATGGTCTGGATCCGGGGGCCGACGGTGTCGTGCGGGAAGGCCCAGAGGGTGGCCAGCGTGACGGCGCTGTCGGTGCGGATCCGAAGCGAATCGAACAGCTCACGCGTCTCCCGGAGCCGGTTGCGGTTCTGGTCAATGACGCCGTAGACGATGTACTCCCCGGCAGGGACGGGGCCCAGGTCGAAGCGGCCCGACGAGTCGGCCTGAGTCCGGTAGGGCAGACTGTCGGGAAGGAGGGTCGCGATCACCAGGGCCCCTCGACCCAGCTGAGACGTCGCCCAGTCCACCACCTGGCCGGAAATCGCCGCGGTGGGGAGCGGGGCGCCGGTGGTAAAGGTGATGACGGCCCCCGAATCCATGCGGTTGCGGCGCAGGTCCAGGATGCCGGGCAGCAGCTGCACCCGGTAGACCCGGTCCGGCTTCCAGCCCTCCCGCGGCTCGACCGTGATCCGGCTCCGCTTCCAGCTGATTCGGGGAACCTGGTCGGACGGACTCAGAATGATCAGCTTTTCGAGATCACTGGTGCCGAGTCCGAGGCTGGGGGATCCACCCTCGGATACGACCTCATCAAACTCGAAATCGACGCTGCCCTTGAAGCCGGGGATGACGGCGGTGGACTCCGGGCGGGTGGCAACGAGCGACGGCGGGGTGAGATCCGGCGGGCCGCCGGGCGGGGGTTCGATCTTGGCGCACGCCGAGACGGTCAGGGCGGCCAGGACGCACCGTCGGACCGTCGGACCGGCGGACCATCCACGTTGCCCGCCTGCCCGTCTGCCCGCCCGCCGGCCGGTCTTCAGCATCCGAGCCGCTCGAGCTTCGTCTCCAGCACCGCCGACTGCTCCTGCCAGTCGGCCAGCTTGCGTCGCTCCCGCTCCACGACTTCGGCCGGGGCCCGGGAGACGAAGTTCTGGTTGGCGAGCTTGCCGTGCTGGCTCCTGATGAGCTGTCCCAGGCGCTCACGCTCGGTCCTGAGCCGGCTGCATTCCCGCTCCAGATCGACCGCGTCTCCCAGCGGGACGAACACGGCTGTCCCGTCCGGCAGGACCGCCGAAGCGCCGACGCGTTCGGTGGGCTCGGCCAGCGAGAGTTCCGCCAGCTTCGCCAGCCGCATGATCGTGCCGCGCTCGGCTTCGACGGCCCGGGCGGCGGCCCCGCTCAGCCGGTAGACCGATGCCCGCACCGCCTGGCCGGGTGGAATCCCGTATTCCGCGCGGATACTGCGGATCGAACCGACCAGGTGCTGCACCGTGGCGAACCGCTCGACCGCCTCAGGATTTTCCGCCCGCTTGTCGGTCCCGGGCCACATGGCCAGGGCCAGCGTGCGGCCGTCATGGCCCGGGAGTCGCTGCCATAGCGCTTCTGTAATGAACGGCATGATGGGATGCAGCAGCCGAAGGGCCACCTCGAACACCGCCGCCGCCACCGCGCGCGCGACGTCCCCTCCCGGCTCGTCTCCATACAGCCGCGGCTTGATCTGTTCGATGTACCAGTCGGCCAGATCGCTCCAGAGGAAACGGTAGACCGCCCCGGCCGCCTCGTTCAGCCGGAAGCGCTGGTAGGCTTCGGTGGCTTCGGCGATGGTGGCATCGCACCGGGCGATGATCCAGCGGTCGGCCAGCCGGAGCTCCTCCGGGCGGAGGACGTTGTCGTACCGTCCGGCCAGCGGCCGGGTTGGTCCCTCGAGCTGTCCCAGGATCAGGCGTCCCAGGTTCCAGAGCTTGTTGGCGAAGTTCCGGCCCGCCGCAAAGGAGCTGTCCAGGTCGGCCGGATCCAGGATCAGGTCGGTCCCGACGGCCATGCCGGAAACCACGGTGAACCGCAGGGCATCGGCGCCGAATCGCTCGACCACCTCCAGCGGGTCGATCCCGTTGCCCAGCGACTTGGACATCTTGCGGTGCTGTGTGTCCCGGACCGTGCCGTGGAGATAGACCGTGTAGAACGGGACCTCGCCCATGAACTCGAGGCCGGCCATGACCATGCGCGCGACCCAGAAGAAGAGGATCTCCGGGGCCGTCACCAGCGTGTCGCCCGGGTAGTAGCGGGCCAGGTCCGGCCCGCGGTCGGGCCAGCCCAGGCTGCTGAAGGGCACCAGCCAGCTGGAGAACCAGGTGTCGAGCACGTCGTCGTCCTGCCGGACGGTCCCGCCGCAGTCCGGGCAGCGCGCGACGTCGATCCGGCTGGCGGCGATGCGGCCGCATCCGGGGGCGTCGCAGTACCACACCGGGATCCGGTGCCCCCACCAGAGCTGCCGGGAGATGCACCAGTCCCGGATCCCTTCCATCCACTGGGCGTATTCCTCTCCCCGGCGCTCGGGAATGAACTTGAGACGTCCCGAGCGGTAGGCGTCCAGCGCCGGCTTCGCCAGCGGGGCCATCTTCACGAACCACTGATCGGACAATCGCGGTTCAACCACCGTGTGGCAGCGGTAGCAGTGGCCCACGGCGTGCCGGTGGGGTTCGGTCTTCTCCAGCAGGCTGGCCTGCTCGAACGCGGCCACCACCTGCCTGCGCGCCTCGAACCGGTCCAGCCCCTGAAACGGGTCCGGGACGGTTTCGGCCATCCGGGCTTCCGGTGTCAGGATGTCGATGCTCTGGAGCCGGTGGCGCCGGCCCAGCTCGAAGTCGAGCGGATCATGGGCCGGGGTCACCTTCACGGCGCCGGTGCCGAAAGCGGGATCGATCTCCGGGTCGGCAATGATCGGAATCCGCCGTCCGGTCAGGGGGAGGTCGATCTCGCTCCCCACCAGGGAGCGGTAGCGTGGATCCTCCGGGTGCACGGCCACGGCGGTGTCACCCAGCATCGTCTCCGGCCGGGTGGTGGCCACCGTCAGGTGCCCCGAACCGTCCGCCAGCGGGTAGCGCAGATACCAGAGGTGGCCGTCGACCTCGTGCTTCTCCGCCTCTTCATTGGAGAGCGCCGTGAGGCAGCGGGGGCACCAGTTGATGAGGTAGTTCCCCCGGTAGATGAGGCCCTTGTCGTAGAGCTGGACGAACACCTCGCGCACGGCCCGGGAGAGATCGGGGTCGAGCGTGAAGTAGGTACGGCTCCAGTCACAGCTCGCGCCGATGGCCTTGAGCTGCTCCAGGATCGTCGCGCCGGTATCCTTGACGTGGCTCCAGACCCGCGCCTCGAAGGCCTCGCGGCCGAGATCGAAGCGGGTCTTCCCCTCCTTGCCGATCAGCCGTTCCACCACGTTCTGCGTGGCGATGCCGGCATGATCGGTTCCCGGCAGCCACAGGGTGTCCCGCCCCCGCATCCGCTCGAACCGGACCAGGACATCCTGAATGGTGTTGTTGAGGCCGTGACCCATGTGCAGATTCGCCGTCACATTGGGCGGCGGCATCATGATCACGTAGGGGCGCGCGCCCACCCGCCGGCCGGCCTCGAACACCCTGAGGCTGGTCCAGCGGCGGTACAGCGCGTTTTCGATCGTTGCGGGATCGTATTGCGGCGGGAGCTCGGCGGTCATGCGCTCTGGTCGGTCGTCCGCAGAATGCCGGGAGAAGGGCGGTCGTCCTCGCCCCGGACGAGCAGCGAGTTCACGACATGTTCGATGCCCGGGGTCTGGGAAAGCAGCCGGGTGGCCCGGGCGCGCACCGCCCGGCTGGGCACCCAGCCGTGCAGTTCGACGACACCGGGCCGTACCCCGAGGACCCGTAACTGGAGATCGTCCAGGCCCGCCTCGGAGAGGGCGGCCAGGGCGAGGGTCACGGTGCCGGAGGTCGTCCGCGCTTCGGGCCGCTCTTCCCGCCAGTCCCGGAGGGCGCGGCGGATCCGGGGCGTGCTGCCCGCGCCAAGCCACCCGGAGAGCAAGGCGCCGGCGAGAAGCCCGGTACCGAACCCGGCCAGGGTCCATCCGGCGGCATCGGCGAACGACAGGCGGGACTTGGAACGGGCCACGGGCAAACTCCTCTGCTTACGTCAGTGCGGGTACACCGCTTAAGTTAATACCGCATCAAGAGTTTTGTGATACTCCCGCCGGGCTCGCCCGGGCCCGGCCCGACCTGACCGGAACCGCCACTCCAATGCGCGAAGACGACGACTTCATTTCCGCCTCGGACCTGCTTCCCTGGACGCTCCCACTCGTCATGATCGTCCTGGGCATTGCCCTTTTCTTCCTGCTGGCCCAGGGCCATCAGGTGCTGGCCACTCCGGCCGGGCTGGCGGGCGGCGCATGAGTGCCGTGCGGCTGACGCTTCCCGACGGCAGCGTCCGGGAGTATCCCGCGGGGGTGACCGGCCGGCAGGTGGCCGAGAGCATCGGCGCGGGGCTGGCCCGCGCCGCGCTTGCCATCAGGGTCAACAGGGAGGTCCGGGACCTCGCCCGCCCGATCGAGGGCGACGCCCCCGTGGCCATCCTGACCGACAAGGACCCCGAGGCTCTGGAGGTCCTGCGTCATTCCTCCGCCCACATTCTGGCGACGGCGGTGCGGGAGCTGTTTCCCACGGCCGGTATCGGGTTCGGCCCGCCCATCGAGGACGGTTTCTACTACGACTTCCAGGTCGACCGGCCGTTCACACCGGAAGATCTCGAAAAGATCGAGAAGAAAATGGCCGAGGTGATCAAGCGGGATTACCCCTTCGAGCGGGAGATGGTTTCCGCCGAGGAGGCCCGCCGGCGGTTTGCCGACGATCCCCTCAAGCTGGAGCGGATCGAGGAGTTCGGCCGGGACGAGACCATTTCGGTCTACACCGACGGGCCGTTCGTGGATCTCTGCCGGGGCCCCCATGTTCCGGGCACCGGTCGCCTCAAGCACTACAAGCTGCTGCACGCCGCCGGCGCCTACTGGCGCGGCGACGAGCGCCGCCAGATGCTGCAGCGGATCTACGGCACTGCCTGGTTCCGCAAGGAGGATCTGGACGCCTACCTGCACCGGCTCGAGGAAGCCCGGCGGCGGGACCACCGGGTGCTGGGCCGCCAGCTGGATCTCTTCTCGATCCAGGAGATGGTGGGGCCGGGCCTGGTGTTCTGGCATCCCAAAGGAGCCATGATCAAGTGGCTGCTGTCCCGGGCGGTGGAAGACGACAACGTGGAGAGCGGGTACGATCTGGTCTACACGCCGAACATCACCCGGGAGGAGCTGTTCCGGGTCTCCGGCCACCTTCCGCTCTACGCCGAAAACCAGTACCCCGCCATGGGGGCCGGCGCCGGGGAAGACGAGTCGGTGCATTACCGGGTCAAGCCGATGAACTGCCCGATGCACTGCCTGGTCTACCAGAGCCAGCAGCGGAGCTACCGGGACCTCCCGCTCCGGCTGTCGGAAGTGGCCAACGTGTATCGGAACGAGCGCTCCGGAGTGCTGCACGGGCTGTTGCGGGTCCGGGGCCTCTGCATGGACGACGCGCATATCTTCGCCACGCCGGACCAGGTCGAGGACGAGATCTTTCTCTGTCTCGATCAGGTGGACCGGCTGGTGCGCCGGACCTTCGGCTTCGAGCTGGATTTCGAGATCTCCACGCGTCCCCCCGAGCGCCTGGGCGAGGACGACGTCTGGGACCGCTCCGAGGCCATCCTGGCCCGGGCCCTGGAGCGCAAGGGCATCCCCTACCGGATTGACGAGGGCGGCGGCGCCTTCTACGGCCCCAAGATCGACATCAAGTTCCGGGACGCGATCGGGCGTCTGTGGCAGGGTCCCACCATCCAGCTGGACTTCAACCTGCCCGAGCGGTTCCAGCTGGAGTACACCGGCCCGGACAACAGGCCGCACCGGCCGGTCATGGTGCACCGGGCCATCTACGGGACGCTGGAACGGTTCATCGGCAATCTGATCGAGCATTTCGCCGGCGCGTTCCCCGTCTGGCTCGCGCCGGAACAGGTGCGGATCATTCCCATCTCCGACGCTCAGGCCGGGGCGGCGCATGCGGTGGCCGGCCGGATGAAGGCCCGCGGGCTTCGGGTCCAGGTCGATGATCGAAACGAGACACTGAACTACCGGATCCGGGAGGGGGAGGTCCAGAAGGTCCCCTACATGGCGGTGGTCGGACAGCGGGAGGCGGAATCCGACAGCCTGGCCATCCGGGTCCGCGGCGCGGGGAAGAAGCAGGACGTGATGACGGTCAAGGACTTCCTGGCGAGGGTGAGCGAGGAAGTGAAGACCAGAGCGATCGTGCCGTAGGGGTGGAGGTGAGAGGGGGCGGGGGCGACGGGCAGACGGTCGGACGGTCGGACGGCTCCGCCTGTCCATCCTCCTCCGGCCGGGCTACTTTCCATTCCCAAATCCAGCTGTCGAAATCCCTGACACCTGATCCTTGTAACCCGATCCTCATCATAGCCGTGAATCCCGACACTACTCCAGTTATTGCCGCCGCCGTCCGGACGCCCATCGGGCGTTACCTGGGCGGCCTGAGCGGCTTCAGCGCGCCCCAACTCGGCGCGATGGTGATCCGCGAGGCCGTGAAGCGCGCCGGCATCGACGCCAGGTCCATTGACGAAGTCATCATGGGGCAGGTGGTCCAGGGTGGATCCGGCCAGGCCCCGGCCCGGCAGGCCCAGATCCACGCCGGTGTTCCCGGAACGGTACCGGCCCTCACGATCAACAAGGTCTGCGGGTCCGGGCTCAAGGCGGTGATGCTGGCGGCCCAGGCGGTCAAAGCGGGTGATGCGCATTGCATCGTGGCCGGCGGCCAGGAATGCATGTCCGCCGCGCCGCACTACGTCTATGGCATGCGGACCGGCATCAAGGCCGGCAACCAGACCATGGTGGACGGCATGATCCATGACGGACTCTGGGACTCCTTCGGCAACAACCACATGGGGGAGTACGCCGAGTACACCGCGCAGAAAGCGGGGGTGACCCGGCAGGAACAGGACGAGTTCGCGCTGCGGAGTCACCAGAAAGCGGTGGCGGCCCAGGAGGCGAAGAAGTTCGACGCCGAGATCCTGCCGGTCGAGATCCCCGGCAAGCGGGGCACGACCGTGGTCGCGGCGGATGAATCTCCCCGCAAGGACACCAGCCTCGAAGCGCTGGGCAAGCTGCGGCCCGCCTTTCAGAAGGACGGGTCGGTCACGGCCGGAAACGCGCCCGGGCTCAACGACGGCGCCAGCGCGCTGGTGGTGACCTCGCTGGCCTTTGCCCGGACGCACGGTCTCGCCATCCTGGGACGCATCTCCCAGTATGCCACCGGCGGCGGCGAGCCCAAGGACCTGTTCTTCGCCCCGATCGTCGCGGTGCAGAACCTCATGGCCCGATCCGGCAGCAAGATCGGCGACTACGATCTCATCGAAGCCAACGAAGCGTTCGCGGTCCAGGCGCTGGCCGACGGCAAAGCGCTGGGCTGGGACTGGAACCGGGTCAACGTCAACGGGGGTGCGGTGGCCCTGGGTCACCCGATCGGGGCCAGCGGCGCACGGATCCTCACGACCCTTCTGTATGCCATGATGGATCGCGGCAAATCCTCCGGCCTGGCCACGCTGTGCCTGGGCGGTGGTAACGCGGTTGCCCTCAGCGTGGAGCGTGACTGATGTCCCATCCGATGCAGTCCACACCTTCCGTCGCCGCCTCGATCCCGGGCCGCGACGCCATCCTTCGCCGGACGGTCGCCGTGGTGGCCGGTACCGTGTTCGTGGCGCTGGCGGCCCAGGTCGCGGTCCCGCTCCCCGGGACCGCCGTGCCGCTCACCCTGCAGGGCCTGGCGGTGCTGCTGGCCGGCGGCCTGCTGGGGCCGGTCGCCGGCACGGGCGCGCTGGTCCTGTATCTCGCCGCCGGCGCGGCCGGGCTTCCGGTCTTCGCCCCGGTGGGCGTTCCGGGATTCGCCCGGCTGCTGGGGCCGACCGGCGGCTACCTGCTGGCGTTTCCGGTGGCCGCCGCCCTGGTCGGCACGCTGGCCCGTGAAGGCCGGCTCGTCCGGTCGGTACTGGCGGCGTTCCTGGGCATGCTGGTGATTCACGCCGGCGGAATTGCCCAGCTCACGATCCTCACTGGTGATCCCGGTGCCGCGCTGCTGGCGGGGGGGCTGCCGTTCCTCGCGGTGGATCTCGTGAAGGTGGCGCTGGCGGGGCTCATCATCGCCCGTTTCCGCGCCCGCTTCCACCGGACCGCTTGAGAGATCCCGGCTCCGGGGATCGAACCAGCCGGTGGTACGTCGTTCTCCCTGGGCTGGTCGTATTCGGAGCGCTGGGGCTGACGCTCACCGGGGTCGCGGGTCAGGCCCTGCTGGGTCTGGTGGGCGGAGTGCATCCCGAGCCGGCGGTGGGCCTGACACTGGCCGGCGGGCTCGCGCTCCTGATCGGGTTCCTGCTGGCCACCGCCGCCATCGGCCGCCTGGTGTTCAGGCTCTCGCTCGCGGATCTGCGGTGGACCGGGACGGGGCCGTCGGGCCGGTGGTTCCTGAGCGGGTTCGGGGCGGGCCTGCTGGCGATCGCGCTGGTGCTGGTCCTGGGTGTGGTGGTGGCCGGGGGTCACTGGCGGGCCGACACGGGGACTCCCGGCGGCTACCTGGGCCGGATCGGGCTCCTGCTCCTGGTTCTGGCGCCGGCGGCGCTGGCGGAGGAAGTGATGTTCCGGGGCGTCCCGATGATCGTCCTGGAACGGTGGGTGGGCCGTCCGGTGGCGCTGGGCGTGCTGGCCGTCCTCTTCGGCCTGGCCCATGCGGGCAATCCCGACGTCACCGTGCTCAGCCTGTTCAACATTGCGCTGGCGGGCCTGGTCCTGGGGGCCGCATTCTATGCCCCGGGTGGAATCTGGACTGCCTGGGGCGTGCACCTGGGCTGGAACTGGGCCATCAGTGCGCTGGACGCGCCGGTGAGCGGCTACGATTTCGGTGTGCCGCTGATCGACTATCTGCCCGGGCATCCGCGCTGGCTCACCGGCGGCAGCTTCGGACCGGAGGGCGGACTGCTGGCGAGCGGGGTACTGCTGGGGCTGGTCTGGCTGACCGTGCGCTGGTGGCGATTCAACCGGCCCGGCCCGGTAGCCTCCGGCCCGGCCGCCGGCCATGACCTGACGGGAGAGATCGCATGAGTACCGTGGCAGTAATCGGATCGGGGACGATGGGGAACGGGATCGCCCAGGTCTTCGCCCAACACGAGTGGTCGGTGAAACTGATCGACGTTTCCGCACCGGCCCTGGAGAAGGCCGTGTCCACGATCCGCAAGAGTCTGGAGCGGCTGGTGAAGAAAGCCAGCCTTACCGAGGAGGCGGCGGTCGCCGTTCCCCGGCGGATCACCACCGGCACCGACCTGGGTGCGGCGGCGGACGCGGATCTGGTGGTGGAGGCCGCCAGCGAGAAGGCCAGTCTCAAATTTACCCTCTTTGAAGAACTCGATCGCGTCTGCCGCCCCGAAGCCATCCTCGCCAGCAACACCAGCTCCATCTCCATCACCGAAATCGCCGCCAGCACCCGCCGCCCGGCCCAGGTGATCGGGATGCACTTCATGAATCCGGTCCCGGTGATGCAGCTGGTCGAGGTGATCCGCGGCCAGACCACCAGCGACCGGACCACCAGCCGGGTCATGGACATCGCCCGGGCGCTGGGCAAGACGCCGGTGGAGGTGAACGACTATCCCGGGTTCGTGTCCAACCGGGTGCTCATGCCGATGATCAACGAAGCGATCTTCTGCGTGATGGAGGGCGTGGCCGCGCCGGACGCGATCGACACGGTCATGAAGCTCGGCATGGCGCACCCCATGGGGCCGCTGGCCCTGGCCGATCTGATCGGCCTGGATACCTGTCTGGCGATCCTCGAGGTGCTCCATCGCGGGCTGGGCGACGACAAGTACCGTCCGTGTCCGCTGCTGCGCCGCATGGTTGCGGCGGGGCAGCTGGGACGGAAGGCAGGGCAGGGGTTCTACAGCTATCAGTGACTGGAGGATGGGTGATGGGATGATCGGGGTGGAGGCCGTCATCCCGTCTCCAGGCCTCCAGTCGTCCGCCGATCACCATCACCGATCAAAACCACGGAGCTCCGTTTCCTTATGGACGTCTTCGCCGCCATGCAGGAGTACGCGCACGAGCAGGTGGTCTTCAGCCACGAGCCGTCCTGCGGCTATCACGGCATCATCGCCATCCACGACACAACCCTGGGTCCGGCCCTGGGCGGCACCCGCTTCTGGCACTACGACACGACCGAAGAGGCCACGGTCGACGCCCTGCGGCTGGCGCGGGGCATGACCTACAAGGCCGCCGTGGCCGGGCTCAACCTCGGCGGGGGCAAGTCGGTCATCATCGGGGATAACAAGCGGAAGGACCGGGAGGCCCTGTTCCGGGCCCACGGCAAGTTCGTGGAGAGCCTCCACGGCCGTTACATCACGGCGGAGGACATCGGGACCAGCCCGAGCGACATGGAATTCGTCCGGATGGAAACCAACCATGTCACCGGCCTGCAGGGTCTCTCGGGCGATCCCTCACCGGTCACCGCCTACGGCGTGTACATGGGCATGAAGGCCACGGCGCACGAGCGCTGGGGCAGCGACAGTCTGAGCGGCAAGACCGTGGCCCTTCAGGGCTGCGGCAAGGTGGGCTACTACCTCGCGCTGCACCTCAAGCACGAGGGCTGCCGGCTGATCGTCACCGACATCGACCGGGAACGGGTCAAGAAGGTCGTGGCGGAAACCAACGCGACCGCGGTGGAACCGGACGCCATCTTCGACCAGAAGGCCGACATCTTCTCGCCCAATGCCCTCGGCGCGGTGATCAACGACGACACGCTGAAACGGCTCAAGGTGGAGGTCATCGCGGGCGGGGCCAACAATCAGCTTGCCGAGGAACGCCACGGCGAGGCGCTGGAGAAACAGGGCCTCACCTACGCGCCCGATTACGTGATCAACGGGGGCGGGGTGATCAACGTCTACGGCGAACTCATGGGCTGGGAACACGAACGCGCCAAGCGGAAGGCCGGTGAGATCTACAACACGATCCACTCGGTGTTCGTGATCGCCAAGCGGGACAAGATCCCGAGTTACCTCGCGGCCGACCGCCTGGCGGAAGAACGCATCGCCGCGGTGGCGAAGCAGAACAAGCTGTGGATGCACCGGAGGTGAGCGGTCGCGGGGAGCGGCCCGGATCCGCGGCGCCCGCCGCGCGCCCGTGACCGGCCCGGTTGTCGCCTCACCCGTCCGAACCTTGTAGATTAGGATCACCGTCACCACCCGGAGACCCGATTCGCATGAGTTTCGACCACGACGCACCGCTTCGTCAGTCCGACCCCGAGATCGCCGGCCTGATCGACCAGGAGACCCGCCGGCAGCAGAACGGGCTGGAGCTCATCGCGAGCGAGAATTTCGCGAGCCGGGCGGTTCTGGACGCGATGTGCACCTCGCTCAACAACAAGTACGCCGAGGGCTATCCCGGGCGCCGCTATTACGGTGGGTGCGAAATCGTCGATCAGGTCGAGCAGCTGGCCATCGACCGGGCGAAGCAGCTCTTCGGGGCCGAGCACGCCAATGTGCAGCCCCACTCGGGGTCGCAGGCCAACCTCACCGCCTACATGGCCCTGCTCCCGCCGGGCGGATTGCTCATGGGGATGAGCCTGCCGCACGGCGGACACCTGACCCACGGGGCGTCGGTCAACCACAGCGGGATCATCTGGCGTTCGGTCCAGTACGGTGTCAATCCGGCCACCGGCCTGATCGACTACGACGCGGTCCGCGCCCAGGCGCGGGCCGACCGGCCGGGCCTGATCATCGCCGGCGGCAGCGCGTATGCCCGGTTCATCGATTTCGCCGCGTTCCGGAGCATTGCCGACGAGGTCGGAGCCCGGTTGCTGGTGGACATGGCTCATTTCGCGGGGCTGGTGGCCGGTGGCGTCTATCCCTCACCCGTGCCCCACGCCCACGTCGTCACCAGCACGACGCACAAGACCCTGCGCGGACCACGGGGCGGACTCATCCTCTGCCGGGCCGACCTGGCCAAGGCGGTGGACAAGTCGGTCTTCCCGGGCGGCCAGGGTGGACCGCTGGAACACGTCATCGCCGCCAAGGCGGTGGCATTCGGTGAGGCTCTTACGGCGGACTTCCGGGCCTATGCGGCCCAGGTCGTGGCCAATGCCCGCGCCCTGGCCTCGGCCCTGCAGCAGCGGGGGGTGGCCATCGTGAGCGGCGGGACCGACAGCCACCTCATGCTGGTGGATCTGCGGCCCCTGGAACTGACCGGCAAATTCGCCGAAGCCGCGCTCGATCGGGCCGGGATCACGGCGAACAAGAACACCATCCCCGACGACCCGCAGTCCCCCTTCGTGACCAGCGGGATCCGGCTGGGGACGCCCGCGCTGACCACCCGCGGAATGAAAGAGCCCGAGATGGTCCGCATCGCGGAGCTGATCGACCGGGCCCTGCGCGATCCTTCCGACGACGGGCTCGCCGGAGTCCGGCAGGACGTGCGGGAACTCACGGCCGCCTTCCCGCTGTATGCGGCCGGGGCCGGAGTGAATGTCTGAGCTCATCATGAATGAACTCCAGTTCGCCGACGGCGTCCTGAGCCGGATTCTCGCCCGGGAATCGCGCTACCACGAGCGGGGGTTTCTGTTCGTGCTCGCGGCGATCGAGTTCCTGCAGGGACGGCTGCCGGCCCGCCGGCACGTGACCGGGCAGGAGCTCTGCTGGGCCTGCCGCGACCTGGCGGTTCAGCAGTTCGGCCTGCTCGCGCCCGACGTGCTGCGATACTGGAACATCACCGCCACCGCCGACTTCGGCCGGATCGTCTTCGCGCTGGTGGATGTGGGCATGCTCATGACCCGGCCGGAGGACGATCCGGAGGACTTCGAGAACGTGTTTGACTTTGCCGCTGCCTTCAGCCCATCACAGATCTGGGACCGGGTGTCCGTGAGCTGAGGCCGGCTTACGCGGGGGGAAAAATGGAAGGTAAGGACTGGCCGGCGTGTCAGAAGTGCAATCAGGGGAAGCTGATTCCCCTCTCCGACTACGGCCGGGACGGTGCACCGATCACCTACAAGGCCTGGGTGTGTACCAACCCCGACTGTGGCTTCAACATCCGGATCGACAACGGCGAGATCTCCATCGGCCGTACGATCGGACCGAGCTACAAGTAGGCGGTCCGACGGTCCGACGGTCGGACGGTCGGACGGCCCGGAATCCTGACTCGCGGTTCCGCGCCGGCCGCCTGGCACATGCCGGCATCACGAACCGTCCGACCGTCCGCCGCCACCCCATGCTCCTTCCGGTCCTCTCCCCTGAACAATCCGCCGACTGGGATTCCCGTTCCGAGTCGGCCGGGATCCCGCTCGAGACGCTGATGGAATGCGCCGGCCGGGCGGCGGCGTGCGTGATGGTCGACCGGCAGGCGGAGCGGGTCCGCCAGGGCGTGCTGGTGGCCTGCGGGACCGGAAACAACGGCGGCGACGGCTGGGTCGTGGCGCGGGCCCTGCACCGGGCCGGCCTGCCGGTCTGGGTCGCCGCCCTGCCCGGCGAGCAGAGTCCGTTGTGCCGGCGGGTTTCGACCCGGGCCCGGGCCGAGGGCGTCCGGGTCGTGGCCCCGGACGGTCCGTGGCCCAATGTCGGCTTGGTAGTTGATGCCCTGCTGGGGACCGGCGCCCGCGGCGCGCCCCGGCCACCGATGGATGCGCTGGTCGCCCGACTGGCCGACCTGGCGCTGCCGATCGTCGCCATCGACGGCCCTACCGGTCTGGATCTCTCCACCGGCATGAGCTACGGCAGTCCCCGCGCCGTTCTCAGTATCACCTTCGGTGGGCTCCGGCGGGGACACCTGCTGGCGCGCGAGGATGCCGGCGAGGTCGTCGTGGTCGACATCGGTCACGCCCCGCCCGATCCGTCCTGGCCGGTGCTGCTGACGGACGATGTGGCGGCCGCCTGGCAACCGCCGCTTCACGCCGAAGACCACAAGGGCGTGCGCGGCCGGGTCGTCGTGATCGGCGGGAACGCCGGCATGACGGGCGCCATCCGGATGGCATCCCGGGCCGCCTTCGCCGCCGGCGCCGGGCTGGTCTTCGCCGTGGCGCCCGAAAGCACCGTGTCCGCGCTGGTGGCGGCGGAGCCCGATCTGCAGACCCGGGTCCACCCCCTGCAACTGCCGGTTTCGGATGACCTGGCATCGCTGCTGCGCCAGGCGGATGCGGTCGTCATCGGGCCGGGCCTGGGCCGGGGAGACGGAAAGCGGGAGTTCGTCCTCGCGCTGCTGGAACTGGCCCGGCGCGCCGTTATCGACGCCGACGCCCTGACCTCGCTCCAGGGATCGGTCGAGGCCCTGGCCCCGCTTGCCGCCGACCGCTCTCTGGTCCTGACACCGCACCCCGGCGAGTTCCGGACGCTCTTCCCGGACCTCGGCGGGGTGCAGGAGCACGATCCCTGGTCGGCGGCGGCGCGGGCGGCCGATGCCTGCGGCGCCACGGTCCTGCTCAAGGGTGTGCCGACCGTCGTGGCCCGGAAGGGAACCACGACGCTCACCCTCGCGGCCGGCAATCCCGGCCTCGCGACGGGCGGGAGCGGGGACGTGCTGAGCGGGCTGGTGGGCGCGCTCCTGGGGACGGGTCTGGCGCCGGAACGCTCGGCTGCCCTCGGGGCGCAGATGCTGGGCGGGGCCGCCGACGCGGGCGCCCGGAGGCTCACCGCACGGGCGCTGCGCCCCATGGACGTCATCGCCTCCCTGCCGGACGTATGGCGCGCCTGGGAAGTGCTGCGGGTTTCCCCTCCGGTCGCCCGGCCGCCGGTCCTGCTGGACCTGGAGGTTCCGGAGCTGGTGTAGACCGGACGGCCGGGACGGCCGGGAGGGCCCGAGACGGCCAGCCACGGCCGGGACGGGCAGGAAACCAAGGAGGTGACGTGCCGACAGCCGAGCGCTTGCGACGAACCCTGATCCCGGCGTTGATCCTGCTGACCGGGCTTCCTGCGCTCGTGACCGGGCAGGCCGCCCCGGTGGGCGTGGCGCCGGCGCCGGTCCGGTATGCGGGGCCGATCGCGGCATCGCGCGCGCTGCTGCTCGATTCCATGCGGGTGCGTGGTGTCCCGGGCGCTTCGGTGGCGGTGCTTGTCGACGGCCGGCTGGTCTGGAGCGAGGGGCTCGGCTGGGCCGATCTGGAACAACGGGTGCCGGTCACGCCGCTCACCCGCTTCCGGATCGGTAGCGTGTCGAAGTCCCTGACGGCCGCGGCCGTGGGGCTCTTGTGGCAGGAAGGGCGGCTCGACCTGGACGCGCCGGTCCAGACCTACGTGCCGTCGTTCCCGGTGAAACGCTGGCCGGTGACGACCCGGGAAGCGGCCGGGCACCTGGCCGGGATCCGCCACTACCGTGGCAACGAATTCCTGAGCCAGCGACACTACGATTCCGTGGTCGACGGCCTGGCCATCTTCCAGAACGACACGCTGCTCTTCGAGCCCGGAACCCGCTACTCCTACTCGACCTACGGGTGGTCGGTCGTGAGCGCGGTGGTGGAAGGCGCTGCCCACGAGCCGTTCCTGCGGTTCATGCGGGAGCGGGTGCTGGAACCTCTGGGGCTCGACCACACCGTCGCTGAGCATCCCGACAGCATCATCCTCTACCGGACTCGCTACTACACGCGCGATGGCGACGGTCCGGTCCTGAATGCGCCCTGGGTGGACAACAGCTACAAGTGGGCGGGCGGGGGGTATCTCTCCACTACCGAAGATCTGGTGCGCTACGGGGCCGCCTGGCTGGAGCCGGGGCTCCTCGCCGACAGCACACTGGCGCTGCTCACCACCGCGCAGCACACGCGGGACGGGAAGTCCACCGGGTACGGCCTGGGCTGGAACGTCCGGCAGGATGAGCGCTTCGGCCGGGTGATCTCGCATTCGGGTGGGTCGGTGGGCGGGACCGCGTTTCTGGTCATCTATCCGGACCGGAGAGCGGTCTTCGCCATCCTGGCCAATACCGATGTGCGCTTCGTGAATCTCATCTATCGGGTCGCGGACCGGTTCCTGAGTGCGCCGCCGCCATGACGCCCGGGGGACGCGGCCGATCGCGGGCTGCGTCTATATTTCTCCTGCCATGCGTCTCCTCCCTGCCGCGCTCCTGCTCACGCTTGCCGCCACGCCGCTGGCGGGCCAGTCCCGGGACTGGTCTCCCCACGATCGTCTCATCATCGGCGACTTCACCAGGATCACTTCGGTCGCGGCCGCCCAGGACCGGGTGTACATCACCTCACCCTCGGCGCTCCTGGTCTGGAATCCGCTGTTCCGCCGCTGGGAGGGGCCGTTTCAGCCGGATGATCCGAATATCCTGCCCCGGGTCTTCATCTCCCTGGTGGATCCGCTGGACAATTCCCTCTGGCTGGCCCGGCTCGACGGCTGGGTCCACTACAATCCCGATCTCCGGGTATGGGATCAGGGCGCCGTCAGCACGGCCGTGCGCGAGATCGCCTTCGACCTCGACGCCCCCGGATCGGGCCTGTTCATCCGGACCAGCGCCGGCTGGATGGTGGTGCCGCGGGGTGGTCTGTCGGCCGTGCCCGCCTCGCCCCCCTCGCGGCCGCTGCGGCCGCTGTCGGTCCAGGATGCGCTGCAGGCCAACCCGACCCTCCTGTCCAACAGTTCCCAGATTCTGCTGGACAACCAGTTGAATCAGAGCCGCTACACCGCGGCGGCCCGCTCCCTCGACGGACTCGGCTGGTACCTGGGGACGTGGGGCTCCGGGCTGCTGTATCTGTCCGACGGCGCGGCGCTGCCCGACCGGCTCACGTTCGGTCTGCCGGGATCGATTGCCGGTTCGGTCATGACGGCCCCCGGGGGCGTGTGGGTGGCGACCGAACAGGATGGTCCCCAGACCGGCCCGGCGCTTACGTTCGCCGCAACCGACCTGAGCGAGTTCCGCTGGCTGCAGGGCCAGCGGGCCTTCGGCTACCCGTTTCATCAGATCCGCCGCATCCGGGCCTATGGGCAGGAGCTCTGGGCCGCCACCGATGCCGGCGCGGCCCGGATCAATCCTCAAACCGGCGACGTGCAACTGCTCGACACCGGGAGCGGCCTGCCGGATCAACTGGTGTTCGATCTGACGATCCGTCGGGGGGTCACCGCCTTTGCCACCGGCCGCGGGGTTGCTCTCATGCGAGAGGGCAGCGTGCAGCGCGCCGCCCCGGATTTCGCCGACCCGGCCTACGCCGTGGCCCTCTCGCAGAACACCGACACGCTGTGGGTCGGGACCGGGGCCGGAGTGCGGATCGCGGTCGAGGGAGAGTCCCGTCTGGTCCTGCCCATGGAGCTCCGGACCATCGCGGCGCTGGCCGAGCCGGTGGTGGCGCTGGGATGGGTGGCGGACACGCTGGTGGGGGTCACCCAGGACCGGGTCATCTGGCGGGAGGCGAAGACCCGGACCTGGTGGCCCGGACCGACGCTCTCACCCATGCTGGGCCGGCTGCATGCCTTCGTCGCCGACGGCAGCGGGGTCTGGGTCGCGGGAGAACGCGGCGTCGGCTTCTCGCTTTTCAATGCCATGCCGATCCGGGTGCTGAGCAATCCCGGGGATCTGCCGGGCGAGCCGCTCGACCTGGCGATCGACGAACAGTACCTGTGGGTGGCGACCCGGGGCGGACTGGTCCGTTTCCGGCTGGACGCGATACGGCCATGAGGGCGGGCGGGCCGGTGGGCGGACGGACGGGCCGGCGGACCACCCACCGATGATCAGGCTCGGCGCCGGCGTCGAATTCGACCGGATCCGCGGGGTCATCCGGCGGCTGGGCCTGGAGTCGGGCGGGATCGGTTCGGATTGTGCACACATTCCCGAGGGTGATCGCTGGCTGGTGCTGAGCTGCGACATGTCGCTGGAGGAAGTGCACTTCCGTCGTGACTGGCTCTCGTTCGAGGAAATCGGCTGGCGGGCGGCCGCCGCGGCCCTGTCGGACCTGGCCGCTGCCGGCGCGGAGGTGACCGGACTCCTGGCTTCGGTCGCAATGCCGGGGGACGCGTCTTCAGAAGACCTCGAACAGGTCATGGCCGGCGTGGGGACGGCCGTCGACGCGGTGGGTGGCAGTGTGCTGGGCGGGGACCTGGCCCGGGGGAGGAGCTGGGTGGTGGATATCACCGTGGTCGGCCGGGCCGAGTCGGCCCTGACCCGGCGCGGCGCCCGGCCGGGAGACCGGGTCTGGGTCACCGGGACTCTCGGTGGAAGCCGGGCCGCGGTGACGGCCTGGAACGCAGGCCGGACGCCGCCGGCGGAGGCCAGGGCCCGGTTCGCCCGGCCGGAACCGCGGATCCGGGCGGGCCGCTACCTGCTCCGGCAGGGCGCCCGCGCCATGATGGATCTGAGCGACGGGCTCGCGGGAGATGCCCGGCACCTGGCCGCCGCCTCCGAGGTGGCCCTGGAGATCGATCTGGCCAGCCTCCCGCTGGGCCCGGGCGTCGAGGCCGCGGCCGCGCTGGAACGACGGCCGCCGGCGGAGTTCGCCGCGGAGGGCGGGGAGGATTATGAGCTGCTGGTGGCGATGCCGCCCGGCTTCGATGGATCCGGGTTCCTGCATGAAACCGGTATTCCCCTCACCGCCGTCGGAACCGTGGCGGCGGGATCCGGCGTCAGTCTCTGGCTTGACGGAACTCGACGGACACTCTCGAGCTACGACCATTTTCGATGATTCGCGCCCTGCGCTACGTCATTTCCCTGCTGGTGTTCACCGGTATCAACGCGAGCCGGGTGCTGGTGGCCGCGCTGTTCGGGGTCCGCCGGAAACCCGGCGGCGTGTATGATCGTGCCGGCCGCGACTGGGGACGGCAGATGCTGTCGGCGGTGGGGATCCGGGCCACCGTGCGGGGCGCCGCGCGGCTTCCGCCGGGTCCGGCGGTCTTCGTGGCCAACCATGTTTCGTTCGCGGATATCTGGGTCCTGCTGGCGGTCCTGCCGGGCACGGTCCGCTTCCTGGCCAAGCGGGAACTGCTGCGCTGGCCGCTCTTCGGCTGGGCCATGAAGAGCGCGGGCCACATTCCCATCAACCGTCAGAACCGGGGGGCGGCCTTCGGTGCCTATGATGAGGCAGCCGAGATGATTCACGGCGGCACCAGCGCCATCGTGTTCGGGGAAGGCACCCGGAGCCGGGACGGGCAGCTCAAGCCGCTCAAGAAGGGCCCGTTCGTCCTGGCCATCAAGGCGGGCGTCCCGGTCGTCCCGGTGTATCTTCACGGCACGTATGAGGCGATGCCCAAGGGCAGCATCAACCCGCGGCCCCTGCCGGTGGTCGTGTCGATCGGCGAACCGATCCCGACGGCCGGCCTCGACTATGAAGGCCGGGAGCAACTGGCCCTCCAGTGCCATGCGGCCCTGCTGGCGCTGCGGGATCACGTTGACGCTGGGGTAGTGGCCGGGTAGGTTCGGGCGGGGCAGAGTGCAGAGTGCAGAGTGCAGAGTGCATGGTACCGGGTGCCGGGTGCCGGGTGCCGGGTGCCGGGTATTCCCTCTTGCCGCCTGATGGTCCGATCTCCCTTCTCCCTTCTCCCTTCTCACTGTCTCCCGATGGGAGGGAGTGAAGCCCTCGCCTTCAGGCGACCCCTTTAGGTTTCAACGTCATGGAGCTTTATCGGACCTCCGCCCACACTCGGTTCGA
>JBFXBG010000054.1:0-22757 GCA_050183505.1 Gemmatimonadales bacterium
GATGCCGCGGAAGGCCGGCCGTTCGAGGCCTACGGAATGGAGCAGCAGGGCCAGATCGTGCAGGACTGCTACGACCCCACCTCCCCACGACACAAGGCGGCGATGCGGGTGTCGCCGTTCCGGCCGTACCATCTGGGAATTGAGTGATTGGATGACAGTGATTAGATGATTGGACTTGGCGTCGTTCATCAGGGGAGGGGCGCGCCCCTTCCCGATTGCGGCACCACGCCCAATCATCCAATCACTAATCACCAATCATCCAATCTCTAATACCCCGGCTCCTCCTCACACACCCAGTCATCCAGCCGGATCGCTCTTGCCGTTGCCCCGGCCGGGGTGTCGAACTGGCCCTCCGGGATGATCAGCAGTGCGTTGGCCCGCACCATCGACGTGAGGATCCCGGAGCCCTGCGGTCCGGTGAGACGCGCCTCGAGTCCATCGGGCGTTTCGGTCACGACCGCCCGGAGGAAATGCTGCAGCCTGGGTTTGAGATGCACCGCCTCACCGACCCGGACCGGCACGCTGCGGCGATAGGGACGGGCATGGCCGGCCAGCGCGCGGATGGCAGGCCGCACGAAGAGTTCGAAGGTCACCATGGTGCTCACCGGGTTCCCCGGCAGGCCGATCCAGGGCAACCGGCCCATCATGCCGAATCCGACCGGGGCACCCGGGCGCATCCGGAGCTTCCAGAACTTGATCTCGGTCTCCAGCTCCTCCATGACCTGGCGGAGGAAGTCGTGCTCACCCACGCTGATTCCCGCCGTGGTGACCAGGAGGTCGCAGTCGGCGGCGGCCGCGAGGTGTTCCCGCAGACTCTCCGGGGAATCCCGCGCGATGCCCAGGTTCACCGGGATGCCGCCCGCCAGCCGCACCAGTGCCAGCAGGGTATGGGTGTTGGAACTCGCAATCCGGCGGCCGGCGAGGATATCCTCGGCCTGATCCAGGTCGACGATCTCGTCTCCACTTCCGAGAATGCCGACCCGGGGCCGGCGGTAGACCAGCGGGTGTGCCACGGCGAGCGACGCCAGGACTCCCAGCCGGGCCGGCCCGAGTTCCTCCCCGCTCCGCAGGACGGTTTCCCCCCGGCGGATGTCCTCCCCGGCGCGGCGCCAGTTCACCCCCGCATCGCGGTCCTTCACGATCGAAACCACCTCGACGCCCAGGTCGGTGTCTTCCTGGCGGATCACGCTGTCCGCACCCTCAGGCAGCGGCGCCCCGGTGAAGATGCGGGCGCACTCGCCCGGACCGATCCCCCGCTCGGGGACCTGCCCGGCCGCGATCCGGTCCACCACCCGGAGCCGGACCGGCGCCGACTCGGACGCGCCCCGGACGTCCTGCGCCCGGGCGGCGTAGCCGTCCATGGCGGAATTGGTATGAACCGGGATGTCGAGCGGGCTCACGATGTCCTCGGCCAGCACAGCGCCCAGGGCGTCGTCGAGCGGCATCCGGACGGCGGGCTGCCGGTCCAGGTGGGCGAGGATGGTCCGGGCGGCGTCCCGGGGAATCATCGGCGGGCGGGCGGGCTGGGGGGCTGGCGGAGGGTGGACTCCTGGCACGTGGACCGGGGGAAGGGCCCCCGGGCATCCTGGGTGGGGGCGGCTGGAGCACCCGCACCGGTTGGGCATTCGATACGCCTGTCCGCCCGCCCGCCCGCCCGCCTGCCCGCCTTCATATCACCTTCGCCCGGTCCCAGGCGATATTGGCGAGCAGCTGCAGCCAGATGGTGTCGCGGAAGCGCAGGACATGGCACCCCGCGGTGAAATGCTCGTCGTCGGTGACGATCGACACCCATTCGTCGGCGTTGGGGGCCGCCTGTTCGTAGAGTGGCGTATCGGATGCGGCCCGGCGGAAGACCTCGATCTTGGGCAGGGGAGAGGTCTTGAAGCCCTCCACCAGGACGATGTCCGCCCCGTTCATGTACTGCTTTGCCAGGGCAACCGGGTCGGTATCGTCGGGACTGCGCTCGAAGACGACCCGCATCTCGGGGCTCGCGATCAGCACCCGCTCCGCCTTCCCCTCATGGTAGAGCCGGTAGGTGTCCGACCCGGGCCGGTCCACGTCGGCCGGATGGGTCGCGTGCTTGATGCACATCACCCGCCGTCCCCGCCGGACGTACTCGCTGGCGAGCGCAACGGCCAGGGTGGTTTTGCCCGCGTTCTTCTTGCCGATTATCGAGATGATGCGGAGCGCTGCCACAATGCGTCTGCCTCGGCCAGATCGTCCGGTGTGTTCACGTTGAAGAAGAACAGTCCGGGGTCGCCCAGTGCCCGGACCTGCTCGAGAGGGAGGATACCGGTTTTCACGTCCCGATGGAAGGCGATCGCCCGGCGGTCCTCCCGGGCCAGGGCCCGCTCGATGGCGGGCCCGCAGGCGGGACCGTAGGCGGCGCACAGCGGCTCCACCCCCCGGCGCCCCCCGCTCTCCGGCAGGCAGGCATCGTGGTCGGCCAGACCGTCGGCAAGGCACCGGATCAGGGCCGGGGGGACAAACGGCATGTCCCAGGCGCAGACCACCACGGGCGCCGGTCCCCGGACGACCGCCGTGTAGATCCCGCCCAGCGAACCCAGACCGGGGCGTTCGTCGGCCACCACCGGCAGATCCGGCCGCCACGCTCCGGCCCCGGGATCGTTGGCGACCAGCAGGGGGAGCGTACCCAGGGCCGACGTGAACGACTCGACCAGCCGGTCGAGAATCCGCACGCCGCCCACGGTCTCGAGGCCCTTGGGCTGTCCCCCGTAGCGGGTTGCGCCGCCGCCCGCGAGAATGACTCCCCGGACCGTCCCCGTTCGTGCCGCCACGCAGCTAGTAGCGGCGACCCCGCCGGCGCTCCAGCACCACGTCAAAACCGAAGGTCACGCTGAAGACATGTTTGAACACATAATCCGTCGGCGGGTGCTGGAAGTTGGCGCCGGTGGTGCCGGTGACCCGGTCCAGGCCGACGATGTTGTCACGAATCTCCCAGCGGAGCTGATACCCGGGTGCCAGGGCCGCGGTGAATCCGGCGCCAACGCCCACGAGAAGGGTCATGCTGCGGCGGTTGTCGTCGGTATACACCGCGAAGTCCGCGCCCTCGGTGTCACTGGGGTCGCTGAACCGGAGTCCCTGCATCTTGACCGTGCTCTGGGTGCTGATCACCGCGCCCAGGTTGGCCCGGAGGTAGGGTGAAATCACCTTCCGGCTCCAGACCCGATATAACCCGCCCAGGCCGACCGAGACGGCGCTGAGGGAAGTCTGGTTTCCGTTGATGCTCTGGCAGACGCTCTGGTTCGGGAAGGACCCTGAGCTGGTGGCCAGCACGCACTGATCCTCCAGGCCCAGGCCGAGCAGCATGGCCTCTCCGGTGACCCCCCAGTGCTCGTCGGGGAAGTAGGTACCGTGAAACACGATCGTGAGCCCCGATCGGGTATTCCGGGTCAGATCCAGCGAGTCCACCAGCGGGCCGTCGAAGATCGGCTGATTCTCCACCTTCCAGAGCGAGGTGCCCGCCGAGGCGCCGAAGGCGATGCCCAGGCTCAGCCGGGCCTGGTCGGCGGTGCGCTGGGCCGCGAGCGGGGTGGCGACGACTGTCGCGGCGAGCGTGGCGATCCGGAGAATGCGCATCAGAGCCTCGAGGGACGTTGGTGGAGACAATCGGGTTCAGGCAGCGACCAGCGCGTGATGGTCCACGGCGAGACAACGGTCCTGCACCACGGGAATACCCTCCGCTTCCAGCTTCCGCACCGACGGGTCATGGATGACACCGACCTGCAGCCACACCAGCCGGGGCCGCACCGCGATGATGTCTCCAAGCAGATCCGGGATGGCCGAGGACCGCCGGAACACGTTCACGATATCGATCGGCCCGGCGGCCGCCGCCGCCGCGGGCAGGTCAGGATAGACCGGTTCTCCCAGGATGGCCCCGGTGAACGCGGGACGCACCGGGATGATCGTGTACCCGACCCGCTTCAGGTACGCCGCGACCGAATGACTCGGTCGGCTGGGCCTCGGACTGAGCCCCACGACCGCGATCCGTCTGCTCTCCAGCAGGAGCCGGCGAAGGTCGGGATCGGTCATAGGCCTGGGTACGAGGACCGGGGACCGGGCGCGGGACTCGAGGGCGGCGCACGAGGACTGAGTCGTACCGGGTCATGCATTCTCATCCCGGCCGGCTCCGCGCTCCCTCCCCGTGAAGTTGCGGCGTTCCGCTCACTGCCCGTCCCACCAGCACCATCCCGCTGCGCCTCGCGATCTCCACCGCCAGCGTGGACGGAATGGACGGCGTGGCGATGAACGTGATGCCGGCCCGGTTGCCCTTGTAGGCCAGCTCGGCGGAAATCCGCCCGGTGACCAGAAGACCGAGCCGGGCCGGCGGCCGGCGGGCCAGCAGGGCGGCACCGATCACCTTGTCCACCGCATTGTGCCGGCCGATGTCCTCGGCGTGGAACAGGAGTGTGGTCCCGTCCGTGAGTGCCGCCGCGTGGATCCCGCCGGTTTCCCGATACCGTTCACCGCCCGCAAACAGGGTCTTGAACAGGGCGCGCAGTACCTCGACCGGAGGCGGTTCGCCCCGGGGCGGCTCGGGCTCTACGGACGCGGGGTCCGCCAGGTAAGTGGAGACGGCTCCGCACCCGGACGCCAACACAGGGCGGCGGCCCTCGGCGGTGACCCGGGCCAGACGCGCCTCGTCGATCGTGGCCCAGAACCCGAGATCGGTGGCACAGGGCCGGAGCCGGACGTCCTCGACGGCGTCGATGTACCCCTCACCGTGGAGCCAGCCGACCGCGAGTTCTTCCAGCAGGTCGGGCGTGCACATCCAGGTGACCGCCGGCCGGCCGTTCACCTCCAGCCAGACCGGGACCTCCTCGACCGCGGCCCGTTCGGCGAGCTGCCCGCCGCGTTTGGCCGGGCGGCGCAGCTCAGGCTTCTTCGGTCCAGTCGGCATGCAGGGTGTCATCCTCGGCCACGCGGAGAGCGACGAGCCGGACGCCCTCGGGCAGCCGGCGCCGGACGTGGCCGGAGAGTTCAACCGCCAGGGCTTCGCAGGTCGGGAGCGGGCGGCCGGTATTGAACGGGGGCGTGTCTTCGTTGATCCGGACCCTGTTCAGGCGGGTAACGACCTCGTCCTGCAGAATCCGGTCGAGCTGTGCCAGGTCCATCACCATGCCGCTCACCGGATCCATGGGCCCCGTGATCGTCACCCGGCAACCGTAGTCATGGGTGTGGTAGTCGGCCACCGGGCCGAACTCCTTCCGGTTGCGTTCAGCGGTCCAGTCCGGCCGGTAAAGCCGATGAGTGGCGGTGAATCGTACCGTGCGCGTGAGCGAGACCATGCCGGCTCCTCTAGAACATGATCCCGAGGCCCGCCGTGTACCAGGCGCTGTTGGTCCACTGGTCCACCTTGCCGTCGGTGATGAGCGGCGGCGCCCCCGGTTCCTTGGAGGGCTCGTTGGTGTAGGTGGCCGGATACTTGAGTTTCCAGAAATTCAGCCCGGCCTGCAACCGGAGGTTGATCCGCTGGGAAACAAAGATCCGGGTGCCGATGCCGGGGGTCGCGACGAGCTTGGTGCCGAATTTGTAGCCGGTTGCGTCCTCGGGCGTACTGCTCCCGAAGGCGAATCCACCCCGGACCTCGAAGAACGGCGCCAGGCCGTGCCACGTCTTCGCTCCGGTCAGATTGAACTGGAGGCCGATGTCCGCCAGGACGACCGACTGCTTGAATGGACCACGCACCCGGTCCGCCACGCTGTCGTTGGGGTTGGTGACCAGCCGTTGCAGGTCCGCGTAGGTTACGCCGGCGCCAAACTGCACCAGGCCGCTCAGCTGACGGTCGAACCGGATGCCGTAGGTGTTGCCGTCGTGGGCTCCGATGCCGAGCTTGCCTCCGTCACCCCGGAATCGGCCCCAGGTGAACGTGACCGAGCTCCGGTGCAGGATGTCGCGGTAGGGCGAGCTGGTGGGGGCGTGGCCAACCTGGGCCTGCGCTGCCTGGGGTGGGATAAACTGGAAGGCCACCAGCGCCGTAATGAAGCTGATCCCGAAGGCCCGCCGGGCCAGGCCCGTGTCCGTGCTGCCGGGAGCACCTGCTGATCCGACGGTCCGCCGGTCACCCCTGTTTGACATGGCTTTCCTGTGTCTCTACAATGAGTTATGGTCCCTTCCGTGCCGCAATCTACCTTCCCCTTCCGTCGGCTACCAGCCTGTTTCCTCCTGTTCTCCATCCTGGTGTTGGTCTCTCCGCTCACGGCGCAGGAGCGGGTCCGGACCAAGGCAGGCATTTCGATCCGCCGGGAACCGAACGGTGCCGTGCTCGGTACGCTGAATGCCGGGAATGAGTTCCAGATCCGGAAGACCGACGGCGGCTGGGTAGAGGTCCGGCTGGAAGGGTGGGTGTGGAACCGCTCGCTCGCCAATACCTCGCGGGACGGGTTCGATCTGATGGTCAGTCCCAAGACCGAGAACCTCCGGGACGCGCCCAACGGCACCATCCTGGGCCGGCTGGAGGCGGGAGCGTTGCTGAACCGGGTCGAGGGCCGCGAGGGCTGGACCCGGGTGCGCCGGGATGTATGGCTGCCGAGCACCGGCCTGAGCCAGGTCGGGGGCGCGGCTCCCTCCGGCGCCCTTGCCTCCACGCCTGACCCGGGCGGCGATGCGTCGGCCCTCGAGGGCGGCCAGCTGGAGGCGGCGGCTCCCGCCCGCCTCTTCCTGGCGCCCGGCGGAGACTCCATCGGCCGGCTCGATCCCGGGGCCCGGGCCACGGTCCTGAGCCGCTCCGGCGAATGGGTGCGCATCCGGGTCGACGCGTGGGTCCGGGAAAACGAAACGCGTGCGGTCGCCGACAGCGGCGTTCTCTTCGGGGTGACGGCCGCCGAAGTCCGGGCGGCGCCGTCGAAGTACGTTGGGCGGACGGTCGAATGGCGGGTGCAGTATCTCTCCATCCAGGAGGCGGACGAACTCCGCCCCGAGATCCCCAAGGGCAGCCTCTATCTGCTCACCCGGGGGCCGCTGCCCGAGGTGGGGTTCGTGTATCTGATTCTCTCTCCGGAGCAGGTCGCCCGGTTCCGGTCGTTGCCGCCCCTGCAGGAAATCACGGTCCGCGCCGTGATCCGGGCGGCCTCCACCAGGTATCTTCCCAACCCGGTGGCCCAGCTCGTGGATGTGGTGGAGGGAGGGTAGCGGCCCGGAAGCCGGCTGCCCGACCGCGGTCCCTGGAGGCCGATCTCCATGAATGATCTGCTCAAACAACGGATTCTGCGCCGCCTCGAAGCCCTGAGCGACGAGCGCGGCTACCAGGTGCTCGACTACATCGAGTTCCTGGACAGCAAGTACGCCGAGCGGGCTGCCCCGTCCAACATCTTTGCCAGGATCACCGAAACGGTCGAAGACACGATGCGGGCGGGCAAACTGCCGTTTCAGGCCATCAGCGGCACGATGACTCTGATGGACAGCGCCGCCAAGGTGATGAAGGGGCTTTCGGCGGCAGGGAAAGCCGTCGTGGATGAGGCGATCAAGGTGGCCGAAGGCTCACCGGGCCGGACGCTCGAACCCCGCCCGGAAGAGAAGCCGGGCCCGGCCGGCGCGGCTCAGGATCCGGACGGCCCCGAGCGTGCCGGTCTGCCCTGACCCGGACCCGGGGCGCGGTGGCTTGATTTCCCCCGCCGGGGGCTCTACCCTACAAGATGGTAACCGTAAATCATCCCGGCCCGCTTGGCCCCTCGGGGAGTTCCATCCCCCGCCGGCCCCAGTGGGCCGTCCTGTTTTTCCGAGTGCGGCCGGCCGAGCCCGCACGCCGAGAGGTATGACCGAGCCCCGTATCCGAGTTGCCCTGACTTTCGACGACGTTCTGCTCGTCCCGCGCTACTCCGCCGTTCACCCCCGTCACGTTTCCGTCAATAGCTGCTTCACCCGGGCAATCCCGCTCAATATCCCGTTCGTCTCCGCGGCCATGGACACCGTCACGGAAGCCGAGATGGCCATCGCCATGGCCCGGGCCGGGGGGATCGGTGTGCTGCACAAGAACATGACCATCGACCGGCAGGCCGCCGAGGTCGACCGGGTGAAACGCAGCGAGAGCGGCATGATCCTGAACCCCATCACGCTGGGCCCGGACCGGCCGCTCCGGGAAGCCGTGACCCTCATGGCCCGGTTCAAGATTTCCGGGGTGCCGGTGGTGGACGGCAACGGGCGGCTGATCGGGATCATCACCAACCGTGACCTCCAGTTCGAACGGAATCTGGACCAGCGGCTGCAGGAGGTAATGACCCGGGAGCGCCTGGTGACCGCACCGGTCGGGACCACGCTCGATGAGGCCGAGCGTATCCTCGCCAAACACCGGATCGAGAAGCTGCCCGTGGTGGACGACCAGGGCATCCTGCGGGGACTCATCACGGTCAAGGACATCTTCAAGCGCCGCCAGCACCCCGACTCCAACAAGGATCAGCACGGGCGGCTCCGGGTCGCCGCGGCGGTCGGTGCGACGCCGGACGCGCCGACCCGGGCCCGGGCGCTGGTCGAGGCCGGGGTCGACGTGCTGGTGGTGGACTCGGCGCACGGCCACAGCGAAGGCGTCCTCAAGGTCATCAGCGAGTTGCGGGAGGCGTTTCCCGAGGTGCAGCTCGTGGGCGGCAACATCGCCACCGAGGAAGGCGCCCGGGAGATGGTACGGCGGGGAGTGGACGCCGTGAAGGTGGGGGTGGGCCCGGGCAGCATCTGCACCACCCGGGTCGTGACCGGGGTCGGCATGCCCCAGGTCACCGCCATCATGGATGCCGTCCGGGGCGCGGGCGATGTGCCCGTCGTGGCCGACGGCGGCGTCAAATACTCCGGCGACGCGGTGAAGGCCCTCGCGGCCGGCGCGGCCTGCGTGATGATGGGGGCGATGCTGGCCGGGACCGAAGAAAGCCCCGGCGAATCGATCCTCGCCGAAGGGCGCCGGTTCAAGCTGATCCGCGGCATGGGCAGCCTCTCGGCCATGCAGGACGGATCGGCCGACCGTTACTTCCAGCAGGGGGAGATGGGGCCGTCCAAGATGGTGCCCGAAGGCATCGAGGGACGGGTCCCCTACAAGGGGCCGGTGGCCGACGTGCTGTTCCAGATGGTCGGCGGCCTCCGGAGCGGGATGGGGTACTGCGGCGTCTCCGCCGTGGCCAGGCTCCGCAGCGAGGTGGACATGGTCCAGGTGACCAGCGCCGGCCTCCGGGAATCGCACCCCCACGACGTCACGATCACGCGGGAAGCACCGAACTACAGCCGATAACCTGGCGGTGAACGGCGGGCGGCAGCCGGCAACCGGGCGCCCGTCCAGGACGTTGCCTGCCATGGCGCCGTTCCCGCGCACCGTTCACCGTTCACCGTCTACTTCTTCCAAGGAGCGCTCGTGAGCGAGGCAACCGCGGGGTCGGCACCCGCCAACCGCGAGCAGTGGGGCTCGCGTATCGGTCTCATTCTGGCGATGGCCGGGAACGCCGTCGGTCTGGGCAACTTCCTGCGGTTCCCGCGTCAGGCGGTGGAGAACGGCGGCGGGACGTTCATGATCCCGTACTTCATCGCGTTCGTGCTCGTGGGCATCCCGCTCATGTGGGTCGAGTGGGGCCTGGGGCGGCATGGCGGTGAACGGGGCGAGGGGTCGACGCCGGGCATGTTCGAGGCCCTCTGGAAGCACCCGGTGGCCAAGTACCTCGGCGTCCTGGGCCTCTTCATGCCGCTGGTGGTCCTCATCTACTACTGCTACATCGAGTCCTGGACCCTGGCCTGGAGCTTCTTCTCGGCGACCGGCGCCATGCGCGGGCTGGACCACGAGGGGATGCGCAATTTCCTGGCATCCTATCAGAACCTGTCGAACCACAGCGTGCACGGGTTCTGGGTGCCGTTCGTGTTCTTCTTCATCACCCTCACGATCAATATCAGCGTGGTGATGAAAGGGCTCTCCGGCGGCATCGAGCGGCTGGCGAAGATCGCCATGCCGATCCTGTTTCTGTTTGCCGCCATCCTGGTGGTCCGGGTCCTGACCCTGCCGGCCCACGCGGTAACCGACGCCAGTGGTGCGGTGACCATGGTCTCGCCGCTGGACGGCCTCAATTTCATGTACACACCGGACTGGTCCGCGCTGAACCAGCCCAAGGTCTGGCTCGCGGCGGCAGGGCAGATCTTCTTTACCCTGTCGGTCGGGATGGGCACCCTGCAGGCCTATGCGTCCTATCTGCGCAAGAAGGACGATATCGCGCTGTCCGGGCTCGCCACCTGCGCCACGAACGAGACGGCGGAAGTCGTGCTCGGCGGATCGCTCGCGATTCCCGCGGTGGTGGCATTCTTCGGCGTGTCCGGGGCCATTGCGATCTCCAAGGCGGGCGGGTTTGATCTGGGCTTCGTCGCCATGCCGCTGGTATTCAACCAGCTGCCCGGCGGACCGGCGGTGGCGACCCTCGCCGGCCTCATGTGGTTCGGCCTGCTCTTCTTCGCCGGGATCACGTCCTCCGTGGCCATGGCCACGCCCTGCCTCTCGTTCATGGAAGAGCACTTCGGATGGACCCGGCGGCGATCCGGCCTGGTGATCGGCGGCATCGCACTGGCGCTGGGGCTGTGCCACATTCTGTGGTACACCGGTGGATTCCTGGACGAGTGGGATTACTGGGCCGGGACCTTCGGGCTCGTCATCCTGGCCCTGATCGAGACCATCATCTTCGTCTGGATATTCGGCCCGGAAAACGCCTGGCGGGAAATGCATGAGGGGGCCTCCATCCGGATCCCCCGGGTCTTCAAGTTCATCATGACCTATGTGACCCCGGTGTTTCTGCTGGTCATGATGGTCTGGTGGACCGTGCAGGAAGCCTACCCGACATTCATGATGAGCGGGAAGCCGGAGGGCGAACACGCGGTCCGGTGGGCCTCACGCGGTGTGATGTTCGCCATTCTTGTCGGTCAGTTGCTGCTCATCCGCATGGCCTGGAAGCGCCGCCGCGGCGCCGCCGTCCGGGCGGAAAGGAGCGCGGTATGACGCTGGGCGCCCTGCTGTTCATGCTGCTGGCCTGGACCTGTGTTCTGGGCCTCATGGGCTGGTCCTGGAGCAAGCTGCTCAAGTCGGATCCTTCCCGGGAGGCGGCCCCGCCGCCGGGAACGTCCTTGTAGGACGGTAGGACGGAAGGACGGAAGGGCGGAAGCCGGCCTGGTCGCCGGCTTCCGTCCTTCGCCTGTCCGGTCCTCGCGCTGAATCCGGCCGGCGCGGTTTCCCGTAGGTTCTTGACCTTTCGACCCGGCGGCGGATATTGGCCGGGCGGGAACAGACGGGCGGACGGGCAGAGGCCGCCGCGTTGCACGCTGCATCCTCCCGGCCTTCTCACTTCTCACTTCTCACCGCCCCTCCCATGGATCTCTTCCGCAGGAAGTCGGTCGAGGCCCTGCAGCAGGAAGCAGAGTCCGACAACAGTCTCAAGCGCGTGCTCGGGGCCTGGAACCTGACGGCGCTCGGGATCGGCGCCATCATCGGTACCGGGATCTTCGTGCTCACCGGGACGGTCGCCGCCCAGAACGCCGGGCCGGCGGTGGTGCTCTCCTTTGTGCTGGCGGGGATCGCCTCGGTTTTCGCGGCGCTCTGCTATTCCGAGTTCGCCTCGCTGGTGCCGATGGCGGGCAGCGCGTACACCTATGGCTACGCGACGCTGGGCGAATTCTTCGCCTGGATCATCGGCTGGGACCTGATCCTGGAATACGCGCTGAGCGCGACCACCGTCTCGATCGGATGGTCGGGGTACATGGTCCGCTTCCTGGGAGATATCGGCATTCACATTCCGCCGCATTTCGCCGCCGCGCGGGGCACCATGGTGACGCTGGCGGACGGATCGCAGGTGGCCGCCTGGTTCAATATTCCGGCGGTGGTGATCATCGCGATCGTGACCACCCTGCTGGTCATCGGGATCCGGGAGTCGGCTTCGGTGAACAACGTGATCGTGTTCATCAAGCTGGCCGTGGTGATCATTTTCATCATCGGCGCCTTCCACGCGATCAACCCGGACAACTGGACCCCGTTCATTCCGCCCAATACCGGGGTGCGGGAGGAGTTCGGCGTCTCCGGTGTCATCGCGGGGGCCGGGATCGTGTTCTTCGCCTATATCGGCTTCGACGCCGTCAGTACCGCCGCCCAGGAGGCGAAGAACCCCAAACGGGACATGCCGATCGGCATCCTGGGCTCGCTGCTGATCTGTACCGTGCTCTATGTGGTGGTTTCGCTGATCGCCACCGGCGTGGTGCCCTATGCCCAGCTGGACGTGCCGGACCCGATCGCCAAGGTGGCGGACGCGGCCGGGCTGGGCTGGATTTCTTCGCTCATCAGTCTGGGCGCCATCGCGGGGCTGTCGTCGGTGATTCTGGTGCAGCTGCTGGGCCAGTCCCGGGTGTTCTACAGCATGGCCCGCGACGGGCTCCTCCCGAAGTTCGTGAACAAGGTGCATCCGAAGTTCAAGACCCCCTGGATCACCTCGATCGTGACCGGCGTGGCGGTCGCGCTTCCGGCCGGGTTCCTGCCCGTGCGGGAAGCCGCCAAGCTGGTGTCGATCGGCACCCTGCTGGCCTTCGTGATCGTTTCCATCGGCGTGCTGGTGCTCCGGATCCGGCAGCCCGATCTGCCCCGTCCCTTCAAGACCCCGCTGGTCTGGTTCGTGGCGCCGATGGGGGCCATCTCCGCCGGGTACCTGATGATCTACCTGGACAAGGAGACCTGGCTGCGGCTGCTGGTCTGGCTGGTCATCGGCCTGGCGATCTACTTCGCCTACGGCTACCGGCACTCCAGGCTGTCACGGGCGGAGCAGCCCGAGCCCTGAGCCCGATCCCCCCGACGAGGCGGACGTGGAGACGGGCGCTGCCATCTCCGCGTCCGTCTCGTTATTCTTCGCCTTCCAATGACCGTGACGTTATCCCCTCAGCGAGAATCCACCGCCCGGGCGTTCGCCGAAGTCTTCCAGCCCGGCATGCGGGTCTGCCTGACTACCCATGTCAACCCCGATGGTGACGGCCTGGGCAGCGAGGTCGGCCTGGTTCACCTGCTCGCCGCCCGCGGGGTCGACGCTGTCATCACCAATCCGACGCCGACGCCGCCCCGCTACCGGTTTCTCTTCCGGGACCTTCCCGGCATCGACCGGAGTGACGAGGCCATCAAGCAGCTCCGCCGGGCGGATCTCATCGTCGTGCTGGACATCGGCGACCTCGGCCGGCTCGGGATGCTGGGCGGCACCGTGCGGGACCGCGGGGTGCCGGTCGGGTGCATCGATCACCACGTGAGTCCCGGGGAACTGCCGCCCGGGCCCCGGTTTGTCGATCCCAGTGCGGCCGCCACCGCGGAACTGGTCTACGAGTTTGCCATCGCCAACCGGTGGCCGGTGGAGAAATCCGCGGCCCGGGCGATGTATGTCGGCATCCTCACCGATACCGGGGCCTTCCGTTTCAGCAACACCGACGCGCGCACCCTCCGCACCGCCGCTTCGTTGCTCGAGCTCGGGCTGAACCCTGAGGAGATCTACCTCGAGGTGTACGCCAATGCCCCCGAAGGCCGCACGCGGCTCCTGGCCGAGGCGCTGCGGACCCTGGTAGTGGAACCGGACTGCGGTCTGGCATGGGTCACCGTTCCCCCGGGCGCCATGCACCGGCACGGGGCGACCGCCGACGACCTCGACGGCGTCGTCGAACACCCGCGCAGTATCGCGGGCGTGCGGATGGCGATCCTCTTCCGGGAACTGGCCGGCGGGCGCGTCAAGGTATCGCTTCGGTCCGTCGGAGACGTCGACGTGGCCGCGTTCGCCCGCCCCTTCGGCGGCGGCGGGCACACCAAGGCGGCCGGGATCAGCCTGGACGGCCCCCTGGCCGCGGCGCAGACCACCGTGCTGACGGCGGCCCGCGCGTACCTGGCCTCGCGGAACGGGTCGCGTTGACCCTCACCCGCAGGCCGTTAGTTTCGACTTCCATGCCCCGTCACGGGGCCTGTCAGGTATGCCAGTCATGGAAATACTGGATCGCATCGAACGTACGCTGGACACGCTGCGCCCGTACATCGCGTCTCACCGCGGACAGGTCGAGGTCGTCGACTTTGATGAAGCCGACGGCATCCTGCTGCTGCGCCTGGGAGGCACCTGCCACGGCTGCTCCGCGTCCACGATTACTCTGAAACAGGGCATCGAAGCCCGCCTCCGGCAGGCGGTACCGGAGGTGAAACAGGTGGACGCGGTCTAGGAATCTGGGGGATTGAAGGACTGAGGGATTGAACCGGCATCCCGCTTCCCCGATCCCTCGTTCCTCCACGTCCGCCGGGAGCCAGTCTGTGCCAGCCGAATCGCTTCAGGCCCGCGTCGCCGCGGCGCTTTCCCGCATTCATAATCCCCGGCTGGAGAACGATCTCCTCTCCGCCGGCATGGTCCGGGACCTGACGGTCGAGGAAGACTCCGGCCGGGTCGGGTTCACGTTCCTGCTGAGCCGGGAGGATCCGGCCCCCCTGGTCCGGGAAGCCCGGGCCGCCGTGCGGGCCGTCGCCGGGGTGAACGAGGTGAAGATCAACGTGGTCGATCCGGCCGGCGCCGCCCGGCCGACCCACGGCCCACCGGGACCGCCACCGCAGGGCGGAGCGCAGGCGGTACCCCCGGCACCGACTCCGGCGGATTACCCCAACCTCGGGCGGATCCTCGCGGTCTCTTCCGGGAAGGGCGGGGTCGGGAAATCCACCGTGGCCGTGAACCTGGCGGTGGCCCTGGCCCAGGCGGGCCATCGGGTCGGCCTCATGGATGCGGACATCTACGGCCCCAACGTGCCCCGCATGTTCGGCGTGTTCGACAAACCGCCCGTCGTCGGCGGCAAGATCCAGCCGCTCGAGTCCCACGGCGTCAAGCTCATGTCGCTGGGGTTCATCGTCGACCGGGACGCACCCGCCATCTGGCGCGGGCCGATCATCATGAAGATCGTCAATCAGTTTCTCCGGGACGTCGAGTGGGGCAGACTCGACTACTTCATCGTGGATCTCCCGCCCGGTACCGGCGATGCGCAGCTCTCGCTGGTACAGGCCTGCCACGTGGCCGGCGCGATCATCGTCACGACGCCGCAGGAGGTCGCCATCGGCGACGCGCTCCGGGGGGCGAAGATGTTCGAGCGGGTGAATGTCCCGGTGATCGGCGTCGTCGAGAACATGAGCGGTTTTGTCTGTCCGTCCTGCGGCGCCCGCCACGACCTCTTCGGGACCGGCGGCGGTGAACGCCTGTCGGATGAGATCGGGGCCCCGGTCCTGGGCCGGGTCCCGCTCCAGGCCAGGCTGGCGGATGAAGCCGACGTCGGCCAGCCGGTGCTGATCAGCCAGCCCGACAGCCCCGCCGCGACCGCCCTCCGCGGCATTGCGGAGACGGTCGCCACCCGCGCCCGCGGCCGCAGCATCGGACTGCCGGTGATATGACGGACCGGGGTTGAGGACCGGGCCGCCCGTTCCCGGATCCAGGACACGGCTTTAGTCCTCAATCCTTGTTTCTCAGTCCTCGCCTATGCCGATCACCTTCCTCTCCGACTTCGGAACGGCAGACGCCTACGTCGGTGAGGTCAAGGGCGTGCTCGCCTCCGCGGCCCCCGCGGTTCCCATCATCGACGTCTCGCACGCCGTCCCGCCGGGCAATGTGCGGACCGCCGGCTACATCCTCGGTCGGACATGGAGCCGGTTCCCCGCGGGCACGGTGCATCTCATCGTGGTGGACCCCGGCGTCGGCACCGATCGCGGCGCCCTGGCCTGTGCCGCGGGCGGTCACTTCTTCGTCGCGCCGGACAACGGTGTGCTCACACCGGTCCTGAGCCGGGGCGATGCCCGTCTCGTCCGCCTGGAACCGGGCCCCGATGCCTCCCCCACGTTCCATGGGCGGGATCTCTTCGGCCCCGCAGCCGCCCGCCTCGCCATGACCGGCCGGCTCGACGCGGTGGGGACTCCCTTCATCGGCCAGCCGGTTCTGCTCACCGCGACCGAACCGGTGTATCAGGGCAAGAGCGTGATCGGCGAGGTGATCCATGTCGACCGGTTCGGCAACATCATTACCAACCTGACGGCCGAACATGTCCCTGCCTACGCCGTGCTCGAGGTGGAAGACACGGTGATCGGTCCGCTGCGGCAGACCTTCGGCGATGTGCCGGCCGGCGAGCTGCTCGCCTATCTCGGATCGGGCGGCACCGTCGAAATCGCGGTTCGGGATGGATCGGCATCCCGGCGCCTGGGCCTGGGTCTGGGCGGGCAGGTGAGGGCCCGACTCGGATGACCCCGCCCTCTGAGGAGCTGACCCGCACGCTTCAGGATCTGGTCCGGATCGATTCCATCAACCCCACACTCGTGCCCGGCGCCGCGGGGGAGTCCGCGATTGCCGCCTATGTCTCCGACTGGCTCCGGACCGCGGGCCTCGACGTCACGCTGCACGAGCCGGCGCCGGGACGTCCCAGCGTGGTCGGTCGGCTGCGCGGAACCGGGGGCGGACGCACGCTCATGCTCAACGCCCACATGGATACCGTGGGGGTTGCCGGGATTCCGGAGCCTTTCTCCGGCCGGGTCAGGGACGGAAAGCTGTACGGCCGCGGCGCCTATGACATGAAGGGCAGTCTGGCCGCCTGCCTCGTCGCCGCGAAACGGCTCAAGGCCGATCCGCCCCTCCGGGGTGACCTCCTGGTGGCCGGCGTCGCGGATGAGGAGGATGCGAGCCTGGGGACCCGGGACCTCGTCACCCGGTACCGGATCGACGCCGCGATCGTCACCGAGCCCACCCAGCTGGACGTCTGCCTGGCGCACAAGGGTTTCTGCTGGATCGAAGTCACGACGCACGGCCGGGCCGCCCACGGCAGCCGCTACCAGGACGGCGTCGACGCCAATCTCCGGATGGGGCGGGTGTTGAGCCGGCTGGAACGGCTGGAGCGCGAATTGCGGGAGAGGCGTCGTCCGCATCCGCTGGTGGGGCCGCCGTCGCTGCATGCCGCCCTGGTCCAGGGAGGGACCGGGGCGAGTACCTATGCGGCCGAGTGCCGTCTGGTCATCGAGCGGCGCACCATCCCGGGCGAGACGGCCGATCAGGTACTGGCCGAGGTGCAGACCATGGTCAATCAACTCCGCCTCGACGACTCCGGCTTCCAGGCCTCCGTCCGGCTATTGCTCGACCGGGATCCATTCGAGGTCCCGCCGGATGCCGAGGTCGTGCGGCTGGTCAGGCAGGCGGCCACGAGGGTCCGCGGCCGGTCCGCCGCCCTGATCGGTGACACACCCTGGATGGATTCGGCGCTGCTGGCGGCCGCAGGCGCGGAGACCGTCGTCGTCGGTCCCTCCGGCGCCGGAGCTCACTCCGCAGAGGAATGGGTGGATCTGCAGTCGGTGGCGGATCTGGCGGAGATACTGGTGCAGACTGCGCGAGAGTATCTGGGGTAGGGAGGGAGCCGTCCTGGCCCCAGGCGGCCTCGGCCGTCCCGGGCCGTTCTACTTGTCGACCCAGACCACGTTCACATCCCCCACGTTGCTCGTCACCGAGATGCTGAGGTGGCGGGCCTGGCGGTCGTAGCCCTCGGAGACATAGGTCGAACCGCGCTTCTCGAATCCGGTTGACGAGAAGGTCGCCAGAAACCGGTCCATGTCGAGTTCCACGCCGAGGTCGCGCGGGAGCCGGAGGGTGAGGCCACCGAGAGTGAGCCTGGCAACGACCCTGGCATCCGCGTCCCAGGCACCGGTGAGGTCGAGCGTTACATCGCCCACGCCGCCTTCGAACCGGATACTGCGGCAGCGGCTGTTGCCCAGGCCGTAGGCCGAGAACTCCGCGGCGCCCGCGTTGAGTTCGAGGGTCCGGCAATCGCCCGGGTTCTGCCGGGAAAACCGCAGGATGGTCTTGCTGGCGGCGGCCTTCACGTGGGCCTCGAGCAGCCGGAGACCGCCCAGGTCGAGGCCGGCCTCCACCGCTCCAAGTTCGACGTCCAGCGACAGCTCCACCTCGGGAGACAGCTCGATCACGGCTTCCTGGCGCAGCTGCTTCCGGGAACTGACGCGGATCCCGCCGCCGCCGGTGCTGGAAACACCGAGCAGCAAGTCCCCGGTCGGGGCTTCGTACCGGCTGACCGGCTGGAATCGCTCGGTGTCGTAGTAGAGCCGCATGCCGTACAGCGTGCCGGGCGCGGCCGGCCGGAGCGCCAGGGTCCCCGCGCCGAACTCGATCCGGGCGGACAGCTGCTTCTCGCCGTGATGCTGGCGCGAGACCGTCGTCGTGCGCATCGTCTGCGCCGCAGCCGGCTGCGTGCGGCTGCCCGACAGCAGGCCGGCCAGCAGCAGCAGAAACGCTCCCGCCCGATGGCTCGTCCGTCGGACCGCAGGCCGGAGGGGATGCGGTGTCATCAGTCCTGGTGGCGTGGCGGAGGGGTGCGGGGAACCGGCCGCTTGGCGGCCGGCACCCCGAACTGAGGAGTGGCCCACAGGTACTCGTCGGTGAGCGCCTCCGGCGGGATGATCCGCCCGGCAAACGCCTCCCGGGCCCCGGCCCGACTGAGGAGCGTTGCCCCGAATCCGACCGTCACCAGCAGCCAGGTGAAGAGGAACGCGGCTCCCAGAATCAGGGTCCCGGCCACCGGGACCCAGCCGAACAGCACCCAGGTGGCCCACAACGAGCAGATGGCCAGCAAGCCAACGGCTACATAGCGGTAGCTGTTGGGGGAAGGCACGGTGATCCCGAGCGCCAGGCGCCGCCGGGTGTAGGTCTCTCCCAGCGCGTGGGCCACGGCCAGAATACCGCCGACGATTCCCACCAGCAGCAGCAGAGTGTACGCCAGCACGGCGAACGGAATCAGCAGCACCCCCACCACACTGAGCAGCAGCCCGACGACCAGCATCCCGAACGTGGGCAGGACCAGCATCTGGGCGATGAGCCCTACCACGAAGGCCCGGCCGAAGGAGTGGCTCACCGTGTCCGCGACGATTTCCAGGTTGGGGCGGCCGAAAAGAACCAGGCTGAAGCCGAGGGCCAGGAGGGTGATGAAGACACCGATGAGCCCGGCACCGTTCCGCAGGATCACCTGGAGAGCCGACAGCGGGGGCTCGGCGGTCGCGGCCGGCGGGAGGACGAAGGCAGGCTTCAGTGTCCGGATCTCACCCAGGATCTGACCGCCGGCATCCCGGACGGCGCCGCCCAGGGCCAGCACATCTCCCGTGATCACGGCGCCGGGATGGATGATCGCGTCGCCGTTCATGACCGCCAGGTTGCCGTCCAGGGTTCCGTAGATATCGGCGTTGCCCCGGAAGACCAGCAGATTCCCGGTCACGGTCTCACCGGATCCCACCGAATAGCTCCCCAGCCGCGCGAGTCCGTCCGGCACGGTCAGGCGAAGCTGGCCCGCGGGTACGCCGAGGGCGGGCCGGAGCATGGCCTCCAGCCGGGCGGGGTCGCTGAGGTCGTTCAAGGGGACCACCAGGCCGTCGGCGCCGGCCGGCGGAATCGCCTGGGGAGCCGGGTGTTGCGAGGGGACGGCGGTCAGGGAGGCGAGCCGGGAGTGGATCCGGGCCGCGAGCGGCTTCTCGTCCGGAGAAAGGTCCCGGGGTTCCCAGTGGTGGCCGATCCCCACCACTTCGGGGGTCGGATGGCGGCCGGCTTCGGCGACGAAATCGGTCCACAGCGTGTGGAACGAGCCGCCGGGTGCGTAGTGGCCCACCATCTTGTCGTCGACGAAGACGTTCCCTTCGGTCAGGACGATCTCGAGGACCTGGTCGTCCAGCAGGCGGAAACTCAACGCGGCACCGTCGGAGCCGATGGAAGCCTCGTGGTCCTGAACCAGGACCGGCCGCGTTTGTCCGAGCAGGCTTCGGAGGAATTCGACCGGTCCGGTGCCAGGGTCGATCGTGGGGAAACCGGGGCCGGCGGCAGTAAGCAGAGTCGGAACCAGCAGGGCCAGCGCCGCCCCTCCGGCGCCCATCAGGCCGGTCCTGCCTGCTCCCCCGCTAAGCCCGCGCACGGGTCACCCCCGATGCCGGGGCGGTCATGAGCCGCCGCAGTGTCAGGACACCCGTGAGGTACGCCAGGGACAGCGAGCCGGAGAAGATGGCCAGCCGTTCCGGCGAACCGAGCGTCGAGCGTACCCGGTCGTACCAGGGTTGCTCGAACAGATTGGAGGCGAGGCCGCGTACCCCGACCCAGAGCCAAGTGCCGGCCTCGCTCAGGAGCCAGTTCCCGGCGCTGGCCAGAGCATCGGGGTGGCTCAGGCTCCAGGCGATACTGGCGCCCATCGAGCCGAGGACGGCGACCGTGAGACTGGCCGCCACCGCCAGGGACCGGCGCGATCCGAAGATCCGCGCCCGCACACCGGCCCGGGCCGGAACCGTGGATGGCCCGGCCGGGACGATCGCCCGCATGACCCGCTCGGCGAACTGTTCCGAGGGTGCGAACAGCGGGAGTGCCGCCAGGCGGGCAGCGAGTTCCCGCTCGGTACGGACGAAGTCCCGGCACTCCCCGCAGGTATCGAGGTGGCGCAGTTTGACGATATCGAGCTGCCCGTCGATCAGGGCATCGAAGTCGTCCAGGGTGAGGTGCAGCGTGTCGAACGTCATATCTGGTCTCTCCTACGGAATGCCCGGGGGCGTGGTTTCACTCCCGCAGGTCCGCGAGCGCCTGGCGTAACTCGTTGCGCGCGCGATGGATATACGTCTTTACCGTGCCCAGCGGAAGGTTCAGGATCTGGGCGATTTCCTCGTACGGCCGACCTTCGACATGGCGGAGCAGAATGCAGGAGCGGTACTCGGGACGCAGGGTCCCGATTGCGGCCTCGATGGCGCTGCCGATCTCCCGGGCCTCCAGCTCCTGGAGCGGGGTCTCGGCCCGGTCGCCGATCTGGAGGGCCGTCGCCTCGATGGCGTCGGCGGTCTCGGCATTGGGCGAGCCCTCCAGCGAGAGGGTGTCGAGTTCCCGTCGCCGGAGATGATCGATGGCGGCGTTGTTGGCGATCTTGAAGATCCAGGAGGAGAACTTGAACTCCGGCCGGTAGGATTCGATCGCGTTCAGCGCCTTGACGAAGGTCTCCTGGGACAGGTCCTCGGCCAGCTCCCGGTCCCGGACCATGCGGTAGATCAGGCTGAAGATGGGGCGCTCGTAGCGGCGGATGAGCTCCCGGTAGGCGGCCTGCTGGCCCGCCCGGGCGTGCAGGACGACGTCCTGGTCGCTGGCGGCGGCCAGGTCGAGCCGGCGGTCAGCCACGCGCGGCGGTCCTGCTTGCGGAGGCGCTTCCGTCCCGGCTACATTCGCCGCCGATGGCAGCCTCTGAATCCGGGACGGTAGTGGTCGGTGGCGCGGACAAACGCAAGTACGTCCGGGGCATGTTCACCGCGATTGCCCCTCGATACGATCTCCTCAACCATCTCCTCAGCTTTAATATCGACCGCCGCTGGCGTCGCCAGGCCGTGGCCCGCCTGCACTGGCAGCGGGTGCCGCAGGGCCGATACCTGGATCTGTGTGCCGGCACGCTGGACCTCGCCGCGGCGCTGGGTGAAGAGCCCGGGTTCGCGGGCCGGGTCGTGGGCGTGGATTTCGTCCGGCGCATGCTCGAACTCGGGCGTGAGAAGTCCAGCGCCGTGCTCCCCATCAATGGCGACGCGCTCGATCTGCCGTTTTCGGATGCCTCCTTCGACGGCGCCACGGTCGGCTTCGGCGTGCGGAACCTCGCCGACCTCGACGCCGGACTCCGGGAAGCGGCCCGGGTACTGAGACCGGGGGCGCGGTTCGTCATTCTGGAGTTTACCACACCCCGGCGGCAGCCGTTACGCGGACTGTACCTGTGGTATTTCCGCTACGTCCTGCCGTTCATCGGGCGACTGGTGTCGAAACATACGACCGCCTATACCTACTTGCCAGAGTCGGTTCTGAGCTTCCCCGGTCCCGACGAACTTGCTGCTCGCATGCGCACAGCCGGTTTCGAGGACGTCGACGTCCAGCTGCTCTTCGGCGGCATCTGCGCGATCCACACGGGGGTCCGCCGGAGCCCGGGGGACGGTGGAGGTGACGGTGCGGGCTGAGGGGGCCGCGGTGGCGCCAGCGGCCGATCCGGCCGCGGCCGAAGGACAGACCATGACCGGCGACTCTCTGGTCGTCCGGTACATGAACTTCGTCAAGCTGCCCCATACCCTGTTTGCCCTTCCCTTCGCCTTGCTGGGGGTGCTGGCGGCCTCCCGGCGGGTTCCGGTGTCGTGGTCCACCGCCGGACTCGTCGTGGTGGCCTTTTCGGCGGCGCGCTGGGTCGCGATGGGGTTCAACCGGATCGCCGACCGGCGGTTCGACGCCATGAACCCGCGTACCCGCCAACGCGAACTTCCCCGGGGCGCGCTGTCGCTGTCCCAGGCCTGGGTTTCGGTGATCGCGGCCGGCGGCCTCTTCGTTATGGCGGCCGGCCTGCTCAACCCGCTCTGCCTGCGGTTGAGTCCGGTGGCACTGGCCTGGATCACGGTCTACAGCCTGAGCAAGCGATTCACCTGGTGGCCGCATCTCTGGCTGGGCATGAGCCTCGCCATCGCGCCGGTGGGCGGTTACCTGGCCGTGACCGGCCGCTGGAGCGATCCCGCCTGGGTGCTCCTCGCGGTGACCGTCGGTGTGGCGAGCTGGGTGGCGGGATTCGATATCTTCTATGCCCTCCCGGACGAGGCCTTCGACCGTTCGGCGGGGATCCGGAGCGCGGTAGTCCGGTTGGGCGTTCACCGCAGTATTCTGCTCGCCCGGCTGCTGCACGGGCTGACGATTCCGGCGCTCGTGGCCTTCGGGATCGGTGCCGGCTTCGGGATATGGTAC
>JBFXBG010000055.1:0-22584 GCA_050183505.1 Gemmatimonadales bacterium
GGTGGTCAGGGAGACCACCCGGTGGTCCACCTGGGTGTGGCACTGCACGCAGGCGATGTGATGATCGGCGACGTGCGCCTGGTGCAGCAGCGTCGGGTTGTCGAACTCCGCCAGCCGGGCCGGCTCGTTGTGGCAGGCCACGCAGCGGGTTTCCTCGGCGTCGCCGGTGCCGTGGGTCACCTCGCTGTGGCAGGAGAGGCAGTCCACCCGGTCCTTCACGTACTGATCGTGATCGATCTGGAACCCTTCGGGCGAAGTGACCCGTCCGGGCGACGGATGGCAGCCGGTGCAGCCGGCCAGCGGCTGCCCCGCCGGGCGGCCCTTGAAATGGCAGAGGAAACAGGTCGTCTCGGTGACCGAGATGTGGCTGCCCTGGACGATCTGGGAATGGCAGCTGGTGCAGCGCAGCTGGATCCCCCGGCGCAGTTCACCCAGATGGTGGGTATGGTCGAATCGTACCCCCTTGAACTCCACCTCCCCCTCGATCAGACGCTCCGAGTGGCAGCCGGAGCGCAGGCAGGCCGCGTCGTCGATATCGGCCCAGGGCCGGGTGCCGTAGGCGCCGGTGAAGTACTTCACCACCATGTTCGCCGCCTGGACCTTGGTCATGGCCTCGGCCTTGATGCCGGGGGCGATATGGCACTGGATGCAGGGGACGTTGCGATGCGAGGACGTGGTCCAGGAATCGTAGTACGGCCGCATGATGTGGCAGCTCTTGCAGAAGCCGGGCTGGCTCGAGAGCTGAACGAATCCCACGGTGCTGACCGCCCCGAGGATGATCGCGAGGATGGCGACGGGGACGACGATGCGGGCGAATCGGGACAGACGCCGGCCGGCCGGTGAGGACATCGGCTAGAACTCCCGCCCTGCGCCGGATGCCTTGAGCGACCGCAGGGCCATCCAGCCCAGCACGATGGCCGAGAGCGTCAGGAACCACACCGGGATGAGCAGCAGCTTTTCCTCCCAGTGCTCCTCCCGGCTCACCTCCGCGGCCGCGTCCAGGTCCACCGAGATGGACCGGACCTTGCGCTCGAGGTCGTCGAGCCGCTCCGGATCGAGGCGGTGCTGCGCCTGCGCGATCTCCAGGTAGTAGGTCAGGGCGGTCTGGTAGCGGAACCGGTAATCGTCCACCCGCCGGCCGGCCAGCTGGAGCTGGCCGATCGCCTGCCGGGCCGATTCCATGTCCGCGTCCACCTGCGTCAGGCGGTGCTGCAGGTCCACGCCCATCTGGTGCAGCCGGGTATCGGAGGCGTGGCACTTGTCGCAGACGGTGCTGATCTGGCTCACCGGCACCCGCTCGGTCCCGTGGTTGCTGTGGCAGGCCAGGCAGGACTGGATCTTGCCGGCCTGGGAGGCCGCCGCGTGGGGTCCGCCGGCGAAGGCCTGGCCCACCAGGACGTGGCAGCGGGCGCAGACGTTCGCGATCTCGGTGACGGTGGGCGGCAGGGCCGAGTGGGCGCCGTGACACCCCACACAGGTCGGAGCGGCGAAGTTCTGCTGCCGATACAGCGCGTCCCCGTGGGCGCTCTGCTTGAAGTCCTCGAACTGGCCGGTCTTCAGACGGTACTTCGCCATCAGCTTGTCGTCGGAATGACAGTGGGCGCAGGTCCCCGGGATGTTGGTCGGGTAGACATGGCTCCGCGCGTCGTCCGGCGGATAGATGATGTGCGTGCCGTGGCAGTCGGTGCAGGTAGGGGCGTCGGTATTCCCCCGGCCGAAGAGCAGCTGTCCGTGTTCGCTGGTCCGGAACTCGGCCAGCTGCCCGGTGGGCAGCGCGAATTCCCGCATCCGGTCCGGGTCGGAATGACAGGAGCCGCAGAGCTGGGCAGTCTGGACCTTGGTCGGCGTGCCGAGGAAGCGCCCGCGGTGCGCCGCCGGGAGTTCCCGGGCGGTCGGGTCGCCGCCGTGACAGGCCACGCACTGGATGCCGTGCTCGGAGTGCACCCCGACGACGGCGGCCTCACGCTGGGCGGAGTGGCAGACCAGGCACTGGTTCACCGTGTCCCGGCCGGCCTGCAGGGTCTGCATGGCAGCGGCCGGGGCCGGGGCGGCCGCGAGGTTCAGGCCCAGCATCAGGGTCAGGACCAGGAGTGGGCGGGTCATTGCGGCCCCCCGCGGACCAGCGAATCGGGTGTGGGCATCGGCGGTGTCGCGGTGTCGGATACGCTGTCAGGGGAAAACGGACTGGCCGGAGTGACGGCCGACGCCGGAGCGGTGAACGGCGCCAGCTCGCCCGAGGTCGCGACCGGCACGGTGCGGAGCTGGTATCCCGCGATCCACGCGACCCCGAACCCGAGGAAGAACACCACTCCCAGGACCGCCACCGCGGGGCGCCGGCGCAGGGCCCGCTCGGGCGAGCGGTCGAAGAGCGGCAGCAGCACCAGGGCTGCGCCCAGCAGCACGAAGATGCCCAGGCCCCAGGAGCCCAGGTAGAAGATGAGGGCGCGGGACACATCGGCCGCGATCCAGGTCGACAGCAGATACCCGGGCGGCTCCGCGGCACTGGCGGGCGCGCCGGTTTCCCGGGGGAAGAGCACGGCGGCGGTGGTGATGATGGCGACGACCAGAACACCCGCCATGACCGTGCGGAGCGCGACGTTGGGGAAGAAGGGCGGGCCGTCCGGGGCCGTACCCGGCGGCACCGGCTCGGCGCCGGGAGGCGGGGCCACGCCGTGCTTGCGGGCCAGCGTGAAGTGCAGGATCAGGAGGCCCAGGGCCATCCACGGCAGGATGATGACGTGAATGGCGAAGAACCGGCTCAGCGTGGCGCCGGAGACGATCGGGTCGCCGCGCAGGATCTCGACCACGCTGCCGCCGATGACCGGGATCCGGCTCACCACGCCCAGTCCCTCGGTGACGGTCCAGTAGGCGCCCTGGTCCCAGGGGAGCAGATAGCCGGTGGCGCCGAAGGCGAAGATGACGAAGAGCAGCAGCACGCCGATGAGCCAGTTGGTCTCCCGGGGCGGCTTGTAGGCCGCGCCGAAGAACACGCGGGCCATGTGCATCAGCGCCGCCAGGACGACCAGGTTGGCGCCCCAGACGTGGAGATTGCGAATCAGCCAGCCGAAGTGCACACCCGAGACGATGTGCTGCATGCTCTGGTAGGCTTCTTCGACCGACGGCCGGTAGTAGAACGAGAGCAGGACGCCGGTCACCACCAGGATGATGAACAGCAGGTAGGTGATGCCGCCGAAGGCCTGGCGCCAGCCGGCGTGCCGGGACACCCGGTTGCGCAGCGCCTTCCGGAAGGCCTGGTCGATGGGCAGGCTGCTGTCGATCGGCCCGTAGATCAGCCCGAGAAACCGGAGCAGGCCCAGCAGGCTGGGATCGGTGCTGGCCTTGAGATCCTCCCGGAAGCGGCTCCACCAGGCGCGCACCGGACCTCCTGTCCGTGTTGCCATGTCAGCTCCTCGCCACGTAGACGACTCCGTCGCGGACGAATACCGCGTAGCGGCGGAGCGGGATGGTCGTCAAGCCCCGGACCACGTTGCCGTGCAGGTCGTAGACCAGGTAGCTGCAGGGCGACAGCACCCGGAGCGAGGTCGGGTCCCAGCGCAGGATGCAGCCGTCGTTGGGCGCCACCGCCTCCAGCGCGGTATAGGCCTGCTGGTCGGTCCGGATCACCATGATGATCTCGTCGCCCCAGTTGACCACCCGGCTGGCACTGACCGGGAACTTCGATTCCTCGGCGACCTTGAAGGCGGGCTGCAGCTCCGCCAGCTGGAGGTGCTCCGGCGGCAGCAGGTAGGCAACGCTCGCCAGGAGCATCCCGGCGACGAAGAGCATGACGATGCCGCCCAGCAGATACTCGCCAAAACCCGGCTGCCAGGCGCGGTCCGTCCCGGATGGAGAGAGAGATGTCATGGAGTCAGTGTGATAATAAGACGCCGGGCCGGCAAGAGCCACGGGACCGAGGGGGCACCGGGCCGGCGGAACCGCCCATCGAGCAGGTGGCCAGCGGGGCCGGCCCGGGTCGAACCGGGACCGGCCCCGTCGGGACCTGCGGGCATGCCGCGTGCCCGCCTACCGGATCCGCCGGACTCCGGGCGGCTGAATCGCCTTGATCGTGATATCGGACGGCCGCGGCGGGGCCAGCCCGTAGGTCGACTTCATCGCGCTGATGGACGCGCTCAGGAGCGCCTCCAGCAGGAAGGGGTTGTGGACCCCGTTGCCCGCGGCCGGGTGGGTCGAGAAGGTCTCGCCCAGCACCTTGCCGCTCAGGAACTGCGGACGGCTGTCGGTCGCCGCCAGGGCGGCGTTGAACAGCGTTCCCTTGGCCACGGTGGTCACGTTGCTGGTGAAATCCAGCTGGGCGGAGTCCGCGGCCGTGGCGCGCGCCAGCAGCTGCGCTACCAGGCCGCCGTCGGTCGGGTCGATGACCCCGTTGGCGTCGGTGTCGAGCCAGATCTGGTCCAGCAGGTTGTTGATCGAACTCTCGGTCGAGATGAAGGCGCTGCGCGCCGCCTGGGCGGTGCCGTGGCAGCCGGAGGTGGCGCAGGCGCTGAAGTCACGCTCATTGAGCGTGCAGGGGCCGGGCACCGGGATGCCCTGGCTGTCGAGGCAGGGAATCGCCTCGAACAGGTGGCCCACGCTCTGGAAGCTGAACGCGCCGGTCACGTTGTCCGTCACCGTCTTCTGGGCCACGTGACATGTGGCGCAGAGGCGCGGGTTGGCCGACGTGCCGTGGCTGCTCACGATCTGGTTGGTGTCGTAGACGAACCCGGGCGGAATCCAGCCCACGTTCTGCCCCAGCACCAGCAGGCCCTGGGCGCCGTGCGCTCCCCGCGACGTGCCGTTGGGCGCCGCCGTGCCCCAGGGCGGAACCCCGGAACGGGAGTGGCAGGTGATGCACAGGTTGTCGGTGGTCGGGGTCGAAATCGAGGCCCGGAGCTGAGCCGTGTTCGGGCTCCCGTGCGGATCATGACACACGACGCAGGTGATGTGATACAGCGTCGTCGAATCCCGCTCCAGGAAGTTCGCGGTCACGCCGAACTTGACCTCCAGCGCACCCTTCCCTTCGTGACACGGGGCGCAGGACGCGTTTCCGCCCGCGTGGGAGAGCGCGGCGCCGGACCCGTGGGCCGACTCCTGCCACTGCTCCACGAACGGGTGGTGGGTGCCGTTGTGGCAGCCGCCGCAGCCCAGCTGCAGCGCGGTGTCCGCCTGGATGGAGGCCAGCGGCTGATTCGCCTGGGTCGGATTCTGCACGTGCACGAAGCCGGGCCCGTGGCAGCTTTCGCACTGAACGTCGTGGTAATCGCTCGATTGCACGACCTCATACCCGGCCGGCGAGACCGCCGTGTTGCCCAGGCTGTTGACCGTATGGCAGGGTTCGCAGGTGGCCGAAGCGTGCCCCGAGGCCTGCAGATCCTCCCAGGCGTCGGCGTGCTTCGTGTTCTGCCACATGGCCTGTACGCCCACGTGGCAATTGCCGCAGGTTGTCTGCTTGACGCTGGCCGTGTAGTAGCCCAGGAACCCGCTCGAGATGTCCGGCGGCGGGTTGAACGGCTCCCGATCACGGAAGACGATCTTCTCGTCCGTGCAACCCAGCAGCCCACCCATCCCGGCGACCAGCGCCAGGACGAGTACGCGGGATGACAGACCACGATTCCACATAGTAAGCGTCCTTCGTTGAGGTACGAATCCGGGGGTGTGACCGTACGGGACCATAATTATTGCCTTCCGGGGACCTACGCAATCGCCATCCGGGCCATTACGGAGGGTTTGTTACATACTTTCCTGTCTTTTAATCGTTCCTTTAACCTGCCTTCAGACTTGCACTTGCTCTTTCGGAACCGGCGCGTTTCCGGGCACAACCGAGCCATTGCCATCGCAAACTGCAGAGTTCGCACTTGTTGGTGCAAGTACGATCCGCGCGCCGCGCGGACCGGCTCCCCGGACGCCCGGGGCGCAGCCCCCTTCATTGCTGTCAGCCTTCATCCGACCGGCGCCGCTTGACATGCCGGAGCCGGGAATGCTCCTCCCGCTCCCGTTCTTCCAGTGCCGCCCTGACCCGCGCGACCTGGGCCGTGAGGGATGGGGCCACCCGCCGTTCCAGGGTGTTGACCTGGCGGCTGGTCTGGGAGAGGGCCTGGCCCAGCCGCTGGAGCAGCATCTCCCGCGGCGCGGCGTCGAGCAGCAGATCGGCCAGGGCCTCGAACTCCTGCGCCGCGCCCAGCCCCGCCGGTCCGATCCCGGCCGGCGCGGTGCCCCGGGCCGCCAGGCTCCGCCGGAGAACCGGCCGCTCGATGATGTCCGACACCGGGATCCCCCACACCTGGCCGGCCCGGATGTCGACCCGGACATCGCGGCCCGGCCACGCGGTGGCCCGGAGCCCGGTGACGCCATCCGCCGCCAGCCCCCGGAGGAGCGCCGGCCAGGCCGTCGCGCTCCGCGCCGCGATCGCGGCGCGGGCGTCGACTGCGGGCCGGGCCAGCTTGAACAGTTCCGAGACCAGCGCCTCCCGCTTGCGCCGGAGCAGGGACGCCCCCTCCGCCAGCCGGGCCAGACGGCGCTGCCCGCGCAGAAGGTTGAGCCGGGTCGGCGCCAGATGCTCTCGCGCCATCAGGCCGGCTCCCCTTTCACTGTCTGTTTGCGATCGGCCCAGGTCGTGTCGGTGATCCGCCCCAGATCCTCCCGCGGCATCTGCTCGATCAGGCGCCAGCCGGCGTCGATGGTCTCGGCCAGAGTGCGGTGCCGGGTGCCCTGGCCGATGAACTCCGTTTCGAACCGGTCGGCGAAGGCCAGCGCGCGCTGATCCGGACCGCTCAGGCCGGATTCGCCCACCACCGCCGCCATGAGCCTGGCCTCCCGGCCCCGGGCATAGAGGGCATACAGCTGGTCGGCCCACTGCCGGTGTTCCGGCACCGTGCGGCCTTTTCCAATCCCGGCATTCATGAGCCGGGAGAGGGACGGCAGCACGTCGATCGGCGGGAAGATCCCCCGCCGGTGAAGATCCCGGCTCAGCACCACCTGGCCTTCGGTGATGTACCCGGTCAGATCGGGAATCGGGTGGGTGATGTCGTCGTCCGGCATGGTGAGGATGGGAATCTGGGTGACCGATCCCTCCCGCCCCCGGAGGATGCCGGCCCGCTCGAAGAGCGTCGCCAGGTCGGTATACATGTAGCCCGGAAACCCGCGCCGCCCGGGGATCTCTTCCCGGGCCGTGGCGATCTCGCGCAGCGCCTCGCAGTAGTGGGTGATGTCCGCCATGACCACCAGCACGTGCATGCCGGCCTCGAAGGCGAGGAACTCGGCCTGGGCCAGCGCCACCCGCGGGGCCAGCAGCCGCTCGATCGTGGGATCCCGGGTCTGGTTCAGGTACAGGACGCTGTGCTCGATGGCGCCGCTCTTCTCGAAGCGGTCGAGGAAGCCGCGGGTCTCCCGTGCCGTGATCCCGATCCCCACGAAGACCACGGCAAAGGACTCGCCGCCGGGCGCGCGGGAACTCTCGACGATCTGGGCCGCCAGATCGAGCGCCGGCAGGCCCGGACCGGAGAATACCGGCAGCTTCTGACCCCGGACCAGCGTGTTCATTCCGTCGATGGCCGAAACGCCGGTCTCGATGAAGTCCGCCGGACGGAGCCGTTCCGCCGGATTCATCGGCGCTCCCCAGATGGGGCGGATCGCCTCGCCCACCGGAGCCGGCAGGTCGTCGATCGGTGTCCCGACTCCGGTGAAAGCCCGTCCCAGCAGCTCCCGCCCGACGACGGTCTCGGCGCCGCGGCCGCTCAGCGTGATGGCGGTCCCACCCGGGGCGAGCCCGTGGGTTTCCTCCAGCACCTGGATGACGGTCAGGGCTTCTCCGGCCTCGATCACCTGTCCGCGCCTGGACGGCTGCCCCGGACCCTCGAGCCTGACCCACTCGCCCAGGGCGACCTTCCGCGCGCCGCGCAGATAGATGAGCGGGCCCGCGGCTCCCTGGGCTCCCTGATAGGAACGGGCTACCGGCGTCATGTGGTCTCACCTTTCTGCCCGGCGAGCTCGGCGATCAACCCGTCAGCCTCCGCCACCCGGCCGTCCATGGCATCCGCCGCGGCTTCCCGCACCGCGAGCAGCGCCCGGCGGGCGCCCGCCAGATCCAGCCGGGCGAACGCCGCCCCGTTCCGGATGGCACTGTCCGCCGCCTGGTGGAGTGCCAGAGCGAGCCGGGCAAGCTGCCAGGTCTTCTTCAGCGGCGAGAACGCATCGGCCGGGGAATAGGCGCTCTGGCCCAGGACGACATCCCGCAGAATCGCGGCGGACTCCAGGACCAGCCGGTCGGTATCCTGCAGGGCTTCCGGGCCCACCAGCGAGGAGATATCCCGCAACTCGCGGCCGCGCTGCAGCAGTGCCAACGCCCGGGTCCGGAGCTCGGGCCAGTCCGCTCCCGCCTCTCCGGCGAACCAGGCTGCGGTGCTCTCGACATAGAGGCTGTAGCTCGTCTCCCAGTCCACCGCGGGAAACTGGCGCTGGTGGGCCAGCGCCGGATCCAGTGCCCACAGGCCGCCCACCACCCGGAGCGAGGCCTGGGTGACCGGCTCGGAGAAATCGCCCCCCGGCGGAGAGATGGCACTGATCAGGGTGAGGGCGCCGTCCCGTTCCGGGCGGCCGGCCTGCCGGGCCCGGCCGGCGCGTTCGTAGAACTTGCCCAGCCGGTTCGCCAGATAGGTGGGGTAGCCTTCCTCGCCCGGCATTTCCTGCAGCCGGGCGCTGATTTCCCGCAGCGCTTCCGCCCAGCGCGAGAGACTGTCGGCCATGACGGCCACCCGGTAGCCCATGTCGCGGTAATACTCCGCGATGGTGATGCCGAGGTAGACCGACGCCTCCCGGGCGGCGACCGGCATGTTGGAAGTGTTCACCACCATCACCGTGCGGTCCATGATGGACCGGCCGGTGCGCGGGTCCTGGAGCCGGGGGAACTCGTTCAGGACCTCCGACATCTCGTTGCCCCGCTCGCCGCAGCCGATGTAGACCACCACGTCCGCATCGGCGAACTTCGCCAGCGACTGCTCGATGATCGTCTTTCCGGTGCCGAAGCCGCCGGGGACTCCGATCGTCCCGCCTTCGGCGACCGGAAAGAGCAGATCGAAGACCCGCTGGCCGGTGATGAGCGGGCGGTTGTCCGGCAAGCCCCGGCCGACGGGCCGAGGCTCCCGGACCGGCCAGGCGTGAGCCAGCCGGAGTTCGGTCCCGTCCTCCATCCGCCCGATGACGTCGCTCACCGTGAACTCGCCGGAGCGGAGTTCCGCCAGTTTGCCGGCGGTGCCCGGCGGAACCATCACCCGGTGACTGAATCCCGGGCGTTCTTCGATCTCGCCCAGCACATCGCCGCCGGCGACGGGTTCCCCCGGCTTCAGCGCAGCCGTGAAACTCCACCGCCGGGCCGGATCCAGAGTCTCCGCCGACGTGCCCGGTGCGATGAAGGCGCCGCCCGTTTCCGCCATGACATCGAGCGGGCGGCCCAGGCCATCCAGAATGCCGCCCAGCAGGCCGGGGCCGAGGGTGACCGCGAGCGCCCGGCGGGACAGGACCACCGGCTCTCCCACCCGGAGGCCCGCGGTCTCTTCGTAGACCTGCAGGGTGCCGGTTTCTCCGGATACCCGGATGACCTCGGCGAGCAGGCGCCGATCACCGACATGGGCCAGCTCGTAGAGCCCCGCGCGAGGCAGGGGCTTCGCTTCCACCAGCGTGCCGGTGATCCGGGAGATCGTGGCGGTGCTCATCGCAGCCTGACCCGGTACCCGATGGCCTGCCGCAGCAGCTCGACGATGTAGGAGTCGACCGCGGCGGGCGTCTCCTCCCAGGACGGGCCGGCGAAGGGCACCACCATGGGCAGCGGCCGCCGGCCCATCTCCCGCCGGGTCTCCGCCGGGAGCCGGTCATGGAAGGCCTGCTCCAGCAGGACCACGCCGATGCCGGGCGACTTGAGCATCTGATCCAGGGCCGCGGTGGCCTCGGGGAGAGACTCGGCCGGCGCGGTCTCCAGTCCCGCCAGCGCAAAACCGCCGGCAATCTCCGGCCGGCAGAGAACCCGGACGGCGTAGGTCACGGGGCCTCCGGTCCGGCCAGGACGGCCACGGGGGCGTGCAGGCCGATGCCCCAGATGAGGCGCTGGAGCCGCCGCACCTCATGCCGCAACTCGAGGGCAAACGCGAGCACCGGCGCGGTCGACAACGGGTCGAGCCGGGCCCGCCGGCGGAGCCGCCGGATGCGGTGGCGCAGCAGGAGGTCTTCCAGTTCGGCCGGATCCTCATGCCGTTCCAGAATCGGTTCGGCCATCTGTTCCGGCGCGAGCCGCGCGGCCAGCTCCCCGACCGCCACCGCCAGCGACTCCAGCCCGGACGCATGCACGAACAGTTCGAGCGGGATCGCGCGGCCGCCGGGGATGAAGCAGTCCTCCGGGCGGCGTTCCGGCTCTGCCGAGTGCATCGCCAGCAGGGTGAAGACGTTTTCCAGATCGATCGTCGTGGCCACGTAGTGCCGGAGGACCGCGTCACCCTTGCGGGCGCCCCGCACGGCCCGCCCCGCGAAACGGCGGGACAGGGCGACCTCCATCGCGAACAGGTCGGGGTGGGCGCCGGCGCTCGATTCCAGAATGGCGGATGCGTAGGGATTCCCCCAGGTGGCGAGCAGTGCCCCGATCTCACCGGGCGAGGTCAGCCCGGCCAGTTCCTCCAGCGCCCGCGCCGGCAGGAGTGAGGTCGGAATCAGTCCGGCCAGCCGGGCGGCCGGTGCCGCGCCGGCCGCGGCGCCGCGCACCAGCGCCCGCAGACTCCGGCGGTCCTCATCTTCGAAGATCACCGCCAGGACGGCCGCGCGCGGCCCGCACCAGCGGTTCAGCACCTGCAGTTGTGCCGCCGCGGCCCGGCGGACCTGGATCTCGAGGTTCGCGGCCGCCACCGGGCCCGACACGGGCTCGATCGCGAGGCCGTGCCCGGCGAGCCGCGCGGCCAGCTCAGGCAGGTCACGGGCGCGGGCCAGCTCCCGGTAGTCGTCGTCATCCAGCAGGTGGGTGGCGAGGCCGCGAACCCGGGCGGCGAGGTCATCGATCTGCATCCGGACCTCCTCCCGGCGCGGCCAGGACTTCGATGCGGAGCGCCGGCCAGCGGTCCCGGAGCCGCTGGTCGAGGGTCTGGTCCACCTGAACCGAACCGTCGGCCGCCTCGACCCGGAATCCGGCCCGGATGGTGTCATCCGGCTCGATCCGTATCCCGCGCTTCCCGGCGGTGATCCCCGCCACGATCTTCTCCAGCCCGGGCGATGTCCGGATTCGGGCCTCCGCGTCTCCCAGATAGCCGAGCGCGGTCTCGAGATCGGCGGAGAGTGTGGCGTGGTAGTCCGCCTGGCCGGCGGCCCGGGCCAGGCCGTCGTGGGCGGCTTCCAGGACCTGATCGAGAAATGCCTGCCGGCTCTGCAGGACGGCCGCCCGGACCTCCCGGCGTTCCAGGGCCAGCGCGCGGTGCATCTCCTCATCCAGCCGCGCCCGCACGGCATCGACCTCCTCCGCGCGGCTTCGGGCCACCCGGGCCTCGGCCACGGCCATGATCCCGCCGGCCTCTTCCCGGGCGGCGTCGAGCATGGCTTTCGCCCGGGCGGCGGCCTCCTTCTCCATGGCGGCCAGCAGATGCTCAAGCGCCATGACTCAGGCGCCCCCGCCCCGGAGCAGAATCAGGACCGCCACCACGAAGCCGAGGATTACCATGGTCTCGGGGATGGCGAGCAGGATGATGGCGGTGGTGCTGAGTTCCGGTTTCTCCGCCAGACTCGCCGCCGCCGCGGGGCCTATGCGGGACTGCGCCCAGGCCGTGGCGATGGCGGGCAGGCCGACCGCCAGGGCGGCGCTCATCGTGATCAGGACGGTTTCCATGATTCCTTCTCCAGAGGCTTCGGGGATCCGCCGGCTCCCTTGCGGGAGGACGGCGTCGGGTGCCAGCGCGCGAGGGGGCGGTACTCGGTTCCTCCGGGGCTGTAGAACTTCCCGAAGAACTCGACGTAGTGGAGACGCAGCGCGTGGATGGTCGGACTGAAGAGTCCCAGGGCGAAGTTCACCAGGTGGAACAGCAGGGCGAACATCACTCCGACGATGACGCTGCCCAGGGCGCCCACCATGCGGTTCGCGACGACCGCCAGCATGACCGACGCGGTGCCGAGGGCCATGATGCGGGCGTAGGAGAGGATATTGCCGACGGTGGAGAGCAGCTCGACCGGGGCGATGATGCCCTCGGCCACAATGAGTACCGGAAAGGCGACCAGCAGGGCGATCACCGCCGGACTGAACATGCGGCGCGGCATCACATCCACCGCCGCCAGCAGGGCGATGAGAATGAGCAGGATCATGACCGCCGACACGCCGCGGCCCACCGCCTCGCGGCGGTGTCGCCGCCAGGCGCTGGCGGCGCCGAGCGAGAGCCCGAGCAGGACATGCACCAATCCCAGGGCGACGGCGAGCCCGAGGAACGGGACCACGGCTTCTTCCCGGTCGAAGACCAGCGGGCGCAGGCCGAACCACTGCCGGCCGAGATCGCCCAGCAGCTCTCCGTACATGAACCCGAAGATGACCGAGAAGGCGGCGCAGGTGATGGCGATCTGTGCCACCGAGCGCAGGGTCGTCTCCGGGCCCGAACGGCGGTAGAGCACCAGGCCGAGCAGCAGCAGGGCGCATCCGTAGGCCACATCTCCCAGGATGAGCCCGAAGAACATCGGGAAGAACACCGCCACGAACGGTGTCGGGTCGATGGATCCGTAGCGCGGCAGCGGCAGCATCCGGATCAGGAGCTCGAACGGGCGGAAGATCTTCGGATTTCTGAGGACGACGGGAGCTTCCTCCCCCTCCCATTGCTCCCGCGCGATCTCCTCCACCACCACCGTGTCTCCCACCTGCTGCGCGAGTGCCCGGGCCAGCCGGGGGCGGGCGCTGGCCGGGAGCCAGCCTTCCAGGACGAAGGCGTGGCTGGTGACGCCCGAGAGGGGCAGCGCGTCCAGTTGCGCCAGCTCGTCGTTGACGGCACGGCGTGCCCGGCGGAGTTCGTCGGCCCGTTCCGCGATCAGCTGGTCCCGCCGGACGGTGGTGAGCCGTAGTTCCTCCGGAATGGCCTCGAGCCGCTCCAGCATCCGCGGGACCGCGTCCGCCAGCGAATGACCGTAGCCCGCCGGCACGGGGATGTCCTGCACCCGCCCCTCCGCCAGGAGCCGCTCGACCTCCGAAACAGCGGTCGGTGGCACCATGAGCAGCAGGGCGATCTCCCCACCGGGCAGCTCATGGGTCCACAACTCGAATTCCTCGCCCAGCAGCCGGGCCAGTTCGCGCCGGAGGATCCTGAGTGCCTCTGCCTGTCCCGGGCGGAGCACGACATGGAAGGCCTGTCCCCCGGTCCAGCGGGCGGGCCGGCGCAGCAGGGTCTCGAAGGCGGCAAAGAACCCGCGATACTTGAGGAGCAGGGCGCGTTCCTCCTCCAGCGCCATGCGCCGGGACGCCAGCTGCTCGGCTTCGCGCCGGGTCCGGCGGGCCAGTCGCGCCCAGGCCGGGAAGCAGGAATCCGATGGGCCGGGTTCCGGCGGAACGGGACGGAATTCCAGGGCATCGAATGAGGCCGCGATATCCTCGAGCATCGTGCGGAGATGCCGCCGGAACCGGATCTGGCGTGGGGTGAGCCGGACCTGCTCGAGGCTGTCTTCCATGGGAAGGCCGGCGAGGTGCAGCAGGCCTGCGTCCTGAACCGCCGTGAGGGCAGCGGGCAGACGGGGACGCGGGCCCAGGATCCGGACCTTCACCATGGGGAGGATCATGGCTCCCGCCCGGTCCTCCACAGCGCGGCCACCACCCGGGCCGCAAGGCGGGAAACCTGCTCCCGGTCGGCGGCTTCGAATCGTGCCCGTTCCCGGGCGGCCTGCCGGCTGATGGTCCGGATGCGCTGCTCTTGTTCGGCCTGCTTCCCGGCCCGCAGGCGCTCCAGTACCATGGAGAGTTCCCGCGCCTCGTCTTCCTCTGCCGCGTTCACCCGCCGCCGGGCGTCCTCCACCAGCCGCCGGGCTTCCGCTTCCGCCTCCGCCAGCATCGCCGCCAGGCGTTCCTCGGCCTCAACGACCTGCAGGAGGTCGTCCTTCGGGGCCGTGGCCGCGTGGGTCTGACGTCCGGCATCATGTTTCATCGCAAGGGTTTGACTGCCCCCAGAGCATGAGGTAGACCGGAAACCGGACCCAATATGCGGATGAGGGCAACAACCCCTAATTAATCCGGGATTAAGTATCTCTTCACAAAACAGGCCGCATTATGCCTGCGGTACCGGTCAGGTTTCCCCTGTCCTCACCCGGCGCTCCGACGACGGGCACACCCGCCGCCGGTCCTTTTTCCACCGAACGGACCGGAGTCCAGCGATGTATTTCAACAACACCCATCCATGGGCCGAGGGCGAGACCCTCGGTGAGCACCTCGACAGCCGAGGCGTCTCGCGGCGTGACTTCGTGAAGTTCTGCGGAGAACTGGCGGTCATTCTGGGCCTGGGCGAGATGGCCGGCCCCAGGGTGGCCGAGGCGCTTCAGGCCGTGAAGCGGCCGAGCGTCATCTGGCTCCAGCTGCAGGAGTGCACCGGCTGTGTCGAGAGCGTGCTGCGGACGGCCGAGCCCACGATCGGTGATCTGGTGCTCGACCTGATCTCGCTGGACTACCAGCACACCCTGATGGCCGGGGCGGGGCATGCGGTGGAGAGCGCCCTGCAGCAGGCCATGAAGGCGAACCAGGGCAAGTACATCCTGGTGGTGACCGGGTCGGTGCCGACGGCCGACGGCGGGATCTACACCACCATCGGCGGGCGGACCGCCCAGGATATCCTGGTCGAGGCGGCCTCCGGGGCGGCGGCCATCCTGGCGGTGGGCGCCTGCGCCCACTGGGGGAGCGTCCAGGCGGCCCGGCCCAATCCCACCGGGGCCAGGGGCGTGCACGAGATCATCAAGGACCGGCCGGTGATGAACATCGCGGGCTGCCCGCCCATCGGCGACGTGGTCACCGCGGTAGTAGTGCATTTCCTCACCTTCAACCGGCTGCCGGAGGTCGATTCCGAGGGGCGGCCGACCTTCGCGTACGGCGCCCGGATCCACGACCAGTGCCCCCGCCGGGCCAACTTCGACGCCGGCCAGTACGTGGAGGTGTTCGACGACGACGCGGCCCGCAAGGGCTGGTGCCTGTACCACGTGGGCTGCAAGGGGCCGGCGACCTTCTCTCCGTGTCCGATCTTCCAGTGGAACACCCGGACCAGCTGGCCCATCGGGGCGGGGCACCCGTGCATCGGGTGCACCGAGCCGCACTTCTGGGACACGATGACGCCGTTCTACGGGCGGCTGCCTGACGTCGGCGGCTTCGGGATCGAATCGAAGGTGGATGTGATCGGCGCCTCGCTGGCGGTCGGAGCGGCGGCGGGAGTCGGCGCCCATGCCATTGCCACCGCGGTGCACCAGGCACGCCACCGGAAGGATCTGCAGGTGGTGACCCAGGACTCGCACGACGAGGGAGGGACCAAATAATGGCCAGGACGAAAGTCGTCGTCGATCCCATCACCCGGATCGAGGGACACCTGCGGATCGAAGCGCAGGCCGAGAATGGGAAGATTGCCAACGCGTGGGCGTCCTCGACCCAGTTCCGCGGGATCGAGATCATCATGCAGGGCCGGGATCCGCGCGATGCGTGGGCGTTCACCCAGCGGATCTGCGGTGTCTGTACCGTGGTTCACGCGGTGGCGTCCTGCCGCGCCGTGGAGGACGCGCTGGATATCCGGATCCCGCCCAACGCCAATCTCATCCGCAACCTGGTTCACGGGATGCAGTACATCCAGGACCACGTGATTCACTTCTATCATCTGCATGCGCTCGACTGGGTGGACGTGGTGAGCGCGCTCAGTGCGGATCCCGCCGGATCGGCCCGGATCGCGCGGCAGATCTCTCCCTGGCCCAACAACTCCGAGACCTACTTCCGGGAGGTGCAGGACCGGCTCAAGAAGTTTGTCTCGGGCGGACAGCTCGGCATCTTCACCAACGGCTACTGGGGCCATCCGGCGTACAAGCTGCCGCCGGAGGTGAATCTCATCGCGGTGGCGCACTATCTCGAGGCGCTGGACTGGCAGCGGGACGTCATCCGGCTGCACACCGTGTTCGGCGGGAAGAATCCGCATCCGAACTTCCTGGTGGGCGGCATGGCTTCGGCCATCAACCTGAACGACACTGCCACGATCAATGCCGAACGCCTGACCGACATCCGGGACATGATCACCCGGGCCCAGCGGTTCGTGGAGCAGGTGTACTGGCCCGATCTGGTGGCGATCGCCGGGTTCTACAAGGACTGGGCCGCCATCGGCGGCGGGCTCACCAACTACCTGGCCTGCGGGGAGTTTCCCGAGGCCGACATCCGCGATACCAACCAGCTCTACTTCCCGCAGGGAATCGTGATGGGGCGGGACCTGAGCACGGTGGTGCCCTACGACCAGCAGATGGTCAAGGAGTACATCACCTCCTCATGGTACGAGTACGCCGGCGGTGACGGTGTCGGCCTCCATCCGTACGAGGGCGAGACCAAGGCCAGATACACCGGTCCGCCGACGCCCTGGGAGTATCTCCAGGACGAGAAGAAATACACCTGGATGAAGGCACCCCGGTACGACGGCAAGGCCATGGAGGTGGGGCCGCTGGCACGGATGCTGGTGGGCTATGCCGCGGGGCACGACGACATCAAGGGCATGGTGTCGGAAGTGCTGGGGCGGCTGCAGGTCGGGCCCGCCGCGCTGTTCTCGACGCTGGGGCGCACCGCCGCCCGCGGAATGGAGACCGTCCTGCTGGCCCGGCGGATGAACGTCTGGTACGACAAGCTGGTCGAGCGGATCCGCGACGGCGACACCCAGACGTTCACCAGGGACAAGTGGGAGCCGTCCAGCTGGCCCGCCAGCGCCCAGGGGTACGGTTTCCTCGATGCGCCGCGCGGCGCGCTGGGGCACTGGGTCCAGATCGCGGACGGCAAGATCTCCCGCTATCAGTGCGTGGTGCCCAGCACCTGGAACTGCTCCCCGCGTGACGGCGAGGGGCAGATGGGGGCGTATGAGGCCTCCCTCACGGACAACCATCCGCTGGTCGACCCGGAACGGCCGCTGGAGATCCTCCGGACGGTGCATTCCTTCGACCCCTGCATGGCGTGCGGTGTCCACGTGCTCGACGCGGCCGGCAACCCCATCACGGAGGTAAAGGTGCAATGACACCCGCTCCCTCCACGACCTCATCGGGCAGGGAACACCCCCCGGGGTTCCACCTCGGGCGGGAGGTTCCCAAGCCGCAGGGCGATTTCAAGTGGGTATACCTCTGGGGCTGGCCCATCCGGGCCATGCACTGGATCGCGGCGTTCTGCATCGTCGCGCTGGCGGTGACCGGGTTCTACATCGGGAAGCCGTATTTCATCGCCGGTGGCGATACCGGCGAGCACTACCTGATGGGCTGGATGCGGTTCGTCCACTTCAGCGCGGCCGCCGTCTTCGTCGCCACCGGGATCATCCGGGGCTACTGGCTCCTCGCCGGAAACCGGTTCGAGCGCCTGGCCGCGCTCTTCCCGATCCGGCCCCGTGACTGGGTCAACGGCTGGAAGTATGTGAAGTTCTATCTGATGATTCACCCGGAGCGGGCGCCTCACTACCTGGGCCACAACCCGCTGCAGCAGTTCAGCTACACCGGCATCTATCTGGCCGCCCTGATCATGGTGCTGACCGGGTTCAACATGTACGGCCAGTCCAATCCGGACGGATTCTTCTACCATACCTTCGGCTGGGTGGCGTCCGTGCTGGGCGGCCTGCAGAACGTCCGCTTCACGCATCACGTCGTAACCTGGGTCTTCCTCATCTTCATCCCGATCCACGTCTACCTCGCGGTGCGGGCCGACATCATCGAACGGGCGGGTGCGGTGTCGTCGGTCATCACCGGCGGCCGCTTCGTCCGCTCGGACAAGCATTTCGTGGATGAGTAGCCCCAGGCCAGGACCTACCGTGGTGCTCGGCCTCGGCAACCCCATCATGGGGGATGACGGGGCCGGGCTCGCCGTGCTGGACGCCCTGCAGCGGCAGTGGCGGCTCCCGGTCGAGGTGGAGTGTGCCGATGGCGGGACCTGGGGCATGAACCTGCTGCCGATGATCGAAAGCGCCGGCCGGCTGCTGCTGCTGGACGCCATCAACAACGGTGGAATGCCCGGCAGCCTGGTCCGGCTGGACCGGGAGGCGTTGCCGCGTTTCCTGGCGCACAAGGTTTCGCCCCATCAGATCGACCTGCAGGAAGTGCTGGCGCTGGCGGAGCTCCGGGGCACGCTGACTCATGAAACGGTCGCCATCGGCGTCCAGCCCGGCTCGGTCGAAATGCGCCACGGATTGAGCCCCGCAGTCGCGGACGGGGTTGCCGCGGCCGCGGCCGCGGCGGCGGCGCAGCTCGAAGCCTGGGGTCACGCCTGCGCCCGGGCGGAGGCGGCCTGTGCATGAACTGAGCCTGGCGCTCGAAGTCTGCCGGCTGGCGGAGCAGGCGGCGGGCCCGGATCGGGCGGAGCAGGTGGTGACCGTGACGCTGGTGGTCGGCGACGACGCCGGCGTGGAAGTGAACAACCTGGAGTTCTGTCTCGAGGCGCTGCTGAAGGAACCCCCGTTCCGCGCGGCTCGACCCGTGATCAACCGCTCCGCCGGCGACGAACTCCGGCTCGAGTATGTGGAGGTGGACGATGGCAGTCCGGACGATTGAAGTCCGCGAACGACTGATGGCCAGGAACGACGAGTTCGCGGCCGAGATCCGCGCCCGGCTGGAACAGGCCGGGGTGCCGGCCTTCAACCTGGTCTCCTCCCCCGGGTCGGGAAAAACCAGCCTGCTGGAACGGACCCTGGACGACCTGGGCGGGGAGATCGAGATCGCGGTCGTCACCGGCGACGTGCAGACCCAGAACGACGCCGACCGGCTCGCCGCCCGGACCGAGCATCTGGTCCAGGCGGTGGTGACCGGCGGTGCCTGCCACCTCGACGCCCGCCAGATTCTCGAGGCGCTGGATGCCGTCGACCTCGACCGGACCCGGCTCCTGTTCGTCGAGAACGTCGGCAACCTCGTCTGCCCGGCCAGCTGGGACCTGGGCGAGCAGGCCAAGATCGTCGTGCTGTCGGTCACCGAAGGGGAGGACAAGCCGCTCAAGTATCCCAAGATGTTCCGGCAGGCGCAGTACGCCGTCCTGAACAAGATCGATCTGCTGCCCCACCTGTCGTTCGACCTGGACAAGTGTGTGGCGTATGCCCGCGCGGTCAATCCCGGTCTCAGGTTCTTCTTCACCTCGGCGCTGTCCGGCGAAGGGATGGACTCATGGTACGGGTTCCTGAGGGAACAGGTGCGGCGCCCGGTCGCCGCGCCATGACAGCCACACCCGCCTCGGAACCGCGCGCGGCGGTCCGGCTCCACGTCCGGGGCGTGGTGCAGGGCGTGGGGTTCCGCCCGTTCGTCCATCGGCTGGCGGACCGGCACCGGCTCGCCGGCTGGGTCCGCAATACCGCCGGTGAGGTGGAGATCGAAGTCGAAGGCGATCGTGACGCGATCGACCGGTTCACCCTGGAGCTCCAGGCCATGGCGCCCGTGCTGGCCCGGATCGAGGATGTCGAGGGCGAGGCGCACGAACCGCTGGGCGCCGACGGGTTTTCCATCATGGCCAGCCGGGATGCCGCCGACGAGCGGCAACCGGTGTCCCCCGACGTGGCGGTCTGCGGCGAATGCCTGAGGGAGCTCCGCGATCCGGCCGACCGTCGTTACCGCTACCCCTTCATTACCTGTACCGATTGCGGGCCGCGGTTCACCGTCATCGACGCCATGCCCTACGACCGTGAACGCACCAGCATGCGGGCGTTCGCGCAGTGTCCCCGGTGCCTCGGCGAATACACCAGGCCGGGTGACCGCCGCTACCACTCGGAGACCAACAGCTGCCCTGCCTGCGGCCCCCGGCTCTGGGTCGAGATCCCCGGTGAGGGCGAGACCGGAGACCGGGGCGAGGATGGGCTGCGCCGGGTCGCGGCCGCGCTGATCGGGGGGAAGATTGCCGCCATCCGCGGCCTGGGCGGATTTCATCTCGCGGTGGATGCCACCAGTGAAACGGCGGTGGCCCGGCTGCGGCAACGGAAGCACCGGGAAGCCAAACCGCTGGCGGTCATGACGGCCTCGGTCGAGGCCGCCCGGGCGCTGGCCTGGGTGGGCCCGGCGGAGGAGGACCTGCTGGCCGGTCCGGAACGGCCGGTGGTCCTGCTGGAACGGAAGCCGGAGTGCCCCCTGGCCCCGTCGGTCTCCCCCGGGCTCGGCACGGTCGGGGTCATGCTCCCCTACACACCGGTTCATCATCTGCTGCTGGAACTGGTCGGCCGTCCCCTGGTCATGACCAGCGGGAATGCGAGCGAGGAACCTATTGCCATCGGCAACGGGGAGGCGCGGGAACGCCTGGGCGGGATCGCCGACGTCCTGCTGCTGCACGACCGGGAGATCGTCTCCCGCTATGATGATTCGGTGGTCCGGTTCGCCGCGGGCGCGCCCCGGTTCATCCGCCGGGCCCGGGGATACGCGCCCCTGCCGCTGCGGCTGCCGGTGGCGAGCCCCGAGCCGCTGGTGGCCGTCGGTCCGCATCTCAAGAATACGTTCACCCTGGTACACGAAGACACCGCGTACGTGAGCCAGCACGTCGGCGACCTCGAGAACCTCGAGACGCTGGGGCACTTCCACGAGTCACTCCATGCCCTGGAACGGCTCTTCCGGGTGCAACCGCGCGCCGTCGTGCGGGATCTGCATCCCGGATACCTGTCCACCCGGGTGGCGGAAGAACTGGGGCTGGAGAAGGTGATTCCGGTTCAGCACCACCATGCCCATACCGCCGCGGTCATGGCCGAGCACGGACGGACCGATCCGGTGATCGGTCTCGCCTTCGACGGAACCGGCTACGGGGATGACGGCCTGACCTGGGGCGCCGAGGTCCTGCACGCCGACCTGAGCGGCTACCGCAGGCTGGGACAGCTGCGGTACGCCCCGCTCCCCGGCGGAGACCTGGCCGCCCGGATGCCATGGCGTGCGGCGCTGGGGTATCTGTCGCTGGAGCCGTCGGCCGGGCCGGCCTTTGCCTGCGCCTTCGAGGGTGTGGACCCGAAGGAACGGGAAATCGCCCAGTGCCAGGTCGCGGCCGGGGTCAACAGTCCGGCGGCGTCGAGCATGGGGCGGCTGTTCGATGCCGCGGCCGCCATCCTGGGGGTGCGGCGGGTCTCGGACTACGAGGGTCAGGCGGCGATGGAGCTCGAGTCCCTGGCCGGGCGGCGCGTGGCGCGGGAGATCCGGACCAGGATCGCCGATGTCGAAGGCCGCTGGATCATCGATCCGGTGCACCTGCTGATCGAACTGGGGGAGCGCCGTCTCAACGGAGAGGACCCGGCCGACCTGGCGGCGGATTTCCACGCCAGCGTCGCCTGGGCCGCCACCCGGGTGGTCCGCTGGGCCTCGGCGCTGGCGGGAGCCTCGACCGTCGTCCTGAGCGGCGGCGTGTTCCAGAATGCCCGGCTGCTCGAATCGATGCAGACCCGGCTCGCCGATCTCGGGCTCACCGTGCTGACGCCGCAGCGGCTCAGCGCCAACGACGGCGCGATCAGCTACGGCCAGGCCGCCGTGGCCGCCGCCCGGCTGGCGGGCCGCGAGTCCCGGGTGCAGCGGGCCGGGGTGGTCACCACGGGTGGATGATCGCAGGACAGCGGGATCGTCCCGGGTGGCGCGCTTCCCTGGTGCCACGCGTCGCCGGCCTTCTTCACCACGGGGCCACGGAGGGAACACGGAGAGACACGGAGGGAGCCTGGTGGGTGCGGGTGGCGGCTTCCCGCACCGGATCGACAACCCGGCTGACAAGGACTCCTCCGTCTTCTTCACCACGGAGCCACGGAGGGAACACGGAGGGAGCCTGGTGGGTGCGGGTGGCGGCATCCCTCGGTGAGCAGACAGGACCCAGGGCCGGGTGGATGATCGCCGGAGAACGGGATCTTTCCGGGTGGCGCGCTTCCCTGGTGCCACGCGTCGCCGGCCTTCTTCACCACGGAGCCACGGAGGGAACCCGGAGGAACACGGAGGGAGCCTGGTGGGTGCGGGTGGCGGCATCCCGCACCAGAGCGACAACCCGGCCGACTAAGAACTCCTCCGAGGTATCTCCGTGTTCCTCCGTGCCTCCGTGGTGAAACGGCGGAGTTTGTCAGGCGGAAACGGGAGAAAGGAGCTCCGAAATGTGCCTTGGTATTCCCGGCCGGATCGTTGAAATCCACGACGACCTGGGCCTCGCCATGGGTGTGGTGGACTTCGGCGGCGTGCGCCGGGAGGTCTGCCTGCAGTACATCGCCGACCAGGTGCAGCCCGGGGACTACGCGATCGTCCACGTGGGATTCGCCATCTCCAAGGTCGACGAGGAAGAAGCCACCCGCACCTTCGAAGCGCTCCGGGAAATGAGCCAGCTCGACGAGCTGGACTGGATGCGCGAGGTCGCCGACCGCAGCCTGGCGGGGAAGGAGACGCCGGCTCCATGAAATACCTGAGCGAATACCGTGACGCGGGGGTGGC
>JBFXBG010000056.1:0-22512 GCA_050183505.1 Gemmatimonadales bacterium
GTCCTGATCGCGACGCCGGGCCGGCTGCTGGATCACCTGCAGCATGACTACGCCGGGCTCGACGCCATCGAGCATTTCGTGCTCGATGAGGCCGACCGGATGCTGGATATGGGGTTCCTGCCGGACGTGAAACGGATCATTCGCCGGCTGCCGGCCCGGCGTCAGACGCTGTGCTTCAGCGCCACCATGCCGGAACCGATTTTGGCCCTCACCCGGGAACTGCTCAGGTCGCCGGTGCGGATTCAGCTCCAGCGCAAGGCGGCACCGGCATCTGGGATTGTCCAGGCCGTCTACCCCGTACCGCAGGAACTGAAGGCCGGGCTGCTGGTGAAGCTGCTTGAGCGGGGAGATCTGAAGGAGGCGCTCGTGTTCACCCGGACCAAGCACCGGGCCGACCGGCTCACCAAGTCGCTGGTGCGGGCGGGCATCGTCGCCGACCGGATCCACGGCAACCGCTCCCAGGCCCAGCGGACCGCGGCCCTGGCCGGCTTCAAGGCGGGCCGATTCCGGGTGCTGGTGGCCACGGACATCGCGGCGCGGGGCATCGATGTGGAGGCCCTGGGGCATGTGGTGAACTTCGATGTGCCGAAAGTGGCGGAGGATTACATCCACCGGGTGGGCCGTACCGCCCGTGCCGAGGCGACCGGCGAAGCCTTCACCTTCGTGGCTCCGGAGGAAGAAGGCGAGCTGCGGACGATCGAACGGGTGGTGGGGAAGCGGTTGCCGCGGGTGGTGGTGCCGGACTTCGACTACAAGGCAAGGCCCGAAACGAAGCTGGAGATCCCGCTGGGCGAGCGGATCGCCGCGATCAGGGCGCGCAAAGCCGAGGATCGGTCCCGGGCCAGAATCAATGCGGAACGGCGGGCGGCGGCGGCGTTGCGGCCGGCGGCCCAGCCGGTCCGGAAGCGGACCCAGCAGCAGGGCCGGCCGCGCCGGCGGTCGGGGTGAGGACCGCCTAGCCTTCCAGCCAGCGCGGCTTGCGCCGCTTACGGCGCCTGGCCGCGGCACTCTTGAGCTTGCGGGCCAGGCTGGGCTTCAAATAGTGTCGCTTGGCCCGGACCTCTCTCAGGATACCCGAGCGCTGGACCTTGCGGCGAAACGCCTTGATCGCGAACTCGATCCGGTCGCTATCGGAGAGCGTTACCTCGATCATCATGCCTCCTGGCAGACGCCGCACGACCGCCGCGGCGGAAAAGGATGAGGCCGGCCCGCCCCGGGGGCGAGCCGGCCTTCATTAGCTCCTGACGACGTGCTGGGCGCGAACGCTCAGCTGTCGAGCCGGACGACGTTCTCGGCCGCCGGACCCTTGGGGCCCTGGACGATGTCGAACTCGACCCGCTGACCCTCCGCGAGGGACTTGAAGCCTTCAGCCTGAATCGCCGAATGATGGACGAAACAGTCCTTCTGGCCGTTCTCCGGAGTGATGAACCCGAAGCCCTTCGCGTCGTTGAACCATTTCACGGTACCGGTGGTACGCATACTGACCTGCTCCTTGGTATTGGTAATCGGGAGTCCGGTCATATGCCGTACGTACCGACTACGTGTTGGTCGTGACCTGAAGCCTCACGACAGGCTTTGTTTCCGTGCCCGGCAGCAGTCGCGGCCTGGGCACTGCGATCCCGATAAAGCAAAAAGGGCCGGCGTCCGTGCCAGCCCTCTCGAGATGTCGCTGGAAACCGTGCGTCCGGGTGGGACGCGTCGCACGATGAAAGTAGCGGATCGGCCCGGTTTGCACAATGGGGAACCGGCGCATACGTGCGGCCGGGACCGAACATGCACCGGCCCGGGCGGGCACGGCCTCCCGGTCGGGCGGGCCGGCGTGGCCGGCCTGGGGTACCTCAGGGCGCTTCGGGCGCCCGTGCCACGCTGCGTTCGCGGGCTGGTGAAGGCCCACGCAGTGGCTGACGCACGGGCCTGATCTGGACGCCTGTCCCGGCCCCGGCCTCGCTTGAAGTCTTCAGGTACGCGTTCGGATCGTGCATCAGACTGCCGGACGGGAGTTGCTCGAACAGTGGACCAAGGTCGTGCCGGATCCGGGCCGTATAGAATTCGGGCAACTGATCCGTTTCCCCCTCCATGAAGTCCCGGACGCTCCGGTCTTCGTCCAGCAGCCGGCGGATGGTCGTGTGGTACTTGATCCGTCCCCATCCCTCGGATGACATCGCCCGCATGACGTTCATCATTTTCGGGATGGCACCCGCCGTCGCCGGCAGCCGCCGCCGGATCGCGCGCCAGGAGAAGGAGTACCGGCTCAGATCCACCAGCCGGTCGTAGAACTCCGGCCAGGAGTAGTTGGCCGGACGCACGTTCATCGCATGGTTGTTGTTGAGGAACGTGAAGGGGAACGGCAGGACCCGTCCCGCGCGCTGGTACTCCAGGTTCACCGGTGCGGCCCGCCCGAAGGCGGAGAGGAGCGAATACGCCGGAAACGCACCGGGGGTAAGATCGAGGAAACGCTTGGTCAGTTCGAACGGCTCCGGCCCTTCGTCGCAGTCGAGGCCCAGGACGAAATTGGTCTGGACGTAGGGGACATACCGCAGGATCAGGTTCACATGCTCGGCGACCTGGGTCACCTTCTCCATGCCCGTCCGGCGGGTCTTCGACTTGTTTCCCAGGTCATACCAGGACTCGATCCCCGGGAGCAGGGCGCCGAACCCGTTTCGCTGCAGCCGCTGCAGATGAGGCTCCGACAGGAGCGACAGACTGCTCTCGGCGATGTGCCGCATCCGGCCCGCGGGCACGGCCGATTCGATCGCTTCCATGTAGTCGTCGAACCGGACACCGAAGTTCGGATCGTGCCAGGCGACGATCGGATCCTTGACCCGGGACAGCAGAAAGGACAGATCCGCGCTCAGGCGGTCAAAGCCGAGCGGCTGGTATTCGACCGTCGAATCGATGCAGAAGCTGCAGGTGTAGGGACAGCCCAGGCTCCCGATCATCGGCACGATCCTGATCAGGGGCGCCTTGGCGAGCGTCGCCGACGCGAACTTCCAGCGCGCTTCCAGGGACGGCAGGTCGGTCGGCTGGCGGTCGGCCGAAATGAGCCGCCCCCGGGGCCGGTGCCGGGCACAGTCGGCCAGCACTTCCTGCACCGCATTCTTGTCGGTGAAGCCGAGCACGTAGTCGAAGTACTGCCGGGCATCTTCCGGATAACACCGGGCGTGGGGCCCGCCCAGCACGGTGATGACGCCGCGCTTCCGATAGAGGTTGCTCAGCGCATAGGCCAGCTGGCCGGCCTGAGTAAACGCCCCGATGAAGAGCAGGTCGAGGTCGTCCCCCAGCTCGGCCAGCAGATCCTCCCCCCCGGTATAGCACACGAACCTGACCTCGTGCCCCGCCTCCTCGCACCAGACGCCCAGGATCTGGGGCATGATGCTGGCGAGGTTGGGGTTCATGACCCGGCCCCACACGCTGTTCCGGGGGCTCTTGGTGACCAGGTCGAGAATGCCGATCCGCCGCCGCTTCGGCGTCCGGTGTGTGGGGGGGACGGGGATCGTGGGCCGTGCGACCATCGAGGCACCTTCCTCTGGAAGGCGGACACCCGAATCGCTGAGTCCCGGAGGCGGGGCGGAGTAATTGGAGTGGTGGAGCCAGGGGCGGCCATGGCGGCACGCCTCCCTAGAGGGTATAGTGCAGCGCTACATATCGCAAGGCTATACCGTATGGCCGGCGCGATTCCCACCTGAAAGGACGCATGGTCCGCCTCCGGATTCACCAGCTCATGGCCCAGCGCGGGATCACTGCCTACGCGCTGAGCCGCGGCGCGAAACTCAGCTACCCCAGTGCCTACCGTCTCTCCCGGCCGGGTGGGCGGTTCGGGCGGCTGCACGCCGACACGCTGAACCGCCTGTGCGAGTTCTTTCAGGTTCAGCCGGGGGCGTTGCTGGAGTGGGTACCGAGGAAACGGGCGGGATGAGCCGGCCGCGCCGCAGGCCCGGATCGATGGCGGGGCTCGACGCAGACGGCGGCGGCAGATTCCCGATCCACCTCCTCCCGCTTCGGGGTGCAGGGCCACCGACGTGGCCCCGTCGTCCGAGGCGCCGACGTATACTTCCAGGATGGACATTGTGACCGCGCTCCCGTCGATCATCCAGGGCGGCATGGGAGTTGGCGTCTCCAACTGGCGGCTTGCCCGAGCCGTCTCCCGCCTGGGCCACCTCGGCGTCGTATCGGGCACCGCGCTGGACACCGTGCTGGTCCGGCGGCTGCAGGATGGGGATCCGGGCGGAGACATCCGCCGGGCCCTCGAGCATTTTCCCATGCCCGGTGTCGGCGCCGATGCCGTGCGCCGGTACTTTCTCCCGGCAGGCCGCCCCGCCGGCACCCCTTATCACCTGCTCCCGCTCTACAAACAGAACGTGAGCCCGGCTCGCCACCAGTTGGCCATGCTGGGAGCCTTTGTGGAGGTGTGGCTGGCCAAGGAGGGGCATGCGAATCCGGTCGGGATGAATCTGCTGACCAAGGTGCAGATGCCCAACCTGGCCACGCTCTACGGCGCCATGCTGGCCGGAGTAGACTATGTCCTCATGGGCGCGGGGATCCCCCGGGAGATCCCGGCGGCCCTCGACCGGCTGGCCCGGCACGAGCCGGCCACCCTGCGCTTCGAAGTGGAGGGGCTCGCCTCGGGCGAGGTCGAACAGCTCTCGCTGAATCCCGCCGAATACTGGGCCGCCCCGCCGCCCCCGCTCACCCGGCCAAAGTTCATCGCGATCATCGCCAGCAACTCGCTCGCGACCATGCTGGCCCGCAAGTCCACCGGCCGGGTGGACGGCTTCGTGATCGAGGGTCCGACGGCGGGCGGGCATAACGCGCCCCCGCGCGGCGATCCGACGTTCAATGACCGGGGCGAGCCGGTCTACGGAGAACGGGATGAGGTGGACCTGGCGCGGCTGGCGGAACTCGGGCTCCCATTCTGGCTCGCCGGCGGGGCCGGACGCCCGGAACGGCTGCGTGAGGCCCGGGCGGCGGGCGCCGCCGGCGTCCAGGTCGGGACGCTGTTCGCGTACTGCGATGAGTCCGGTCTCACCGATGAGATCAAACAGTCGGTGCTCGCTGCCGTGGTGGCGGGGTCGGCCCGGGTATACACCGACCCCAGGGCCTCCCCTACCGGGTATCCGTTCAAGGTCGTGCAGTGGGACGATGATCCCGCCGGGTCGGTCGTGCGGGAACGTATCTGTGACCTCGGCGGTCTCCGCGTGGCGTATCGCACCCCGGACGGGAAGACCGGCTACCGCTGCCCGGGTGAGCCGGTCGAGGCGTACGTCAGAAAGGGCGGACGCCTGGAAGACACCGAAGGCCGCATCTGTCTCTGCAATGCCCTCACCGCCGCCATCGGTCTGGGTCAGGCCCGGGCTGGCGGCATGGTGGAGCCGCCGGTGGTGACCAGCGGAGACGACCTGCAGATCATCGGGCAGTTTCTGCAGGGCCGATCCCGCTACTCCGCCCGGGATGTGATTGACTGGTTGCTTCCGGCGGGCTGAGCTACGCCTGTTGTGCGCCCCTGGCGTCACCAGAGAGGGTGCAGGGTAGCGGCTGGCTGGAGATTGTCGGTCTACTCCCGCAGGTCCTCCGGGTCGGGAATGAACCGCACCTCGGCATGGTCCGCAAAGGGCACGCATGCCGCAACCCGGTCGGCCGGCGCCGGCCCCGGCCTGATGTCGTTGCAGAGAACCGGTCCCGCCACGAGCGGGTTGGCTTCCAGCCGCCCGTCTTCATCCCAGACCACCCAGAACAGACCAACCGGGCCGGGCGCTTCGAAGATGACCGGATCGGTCTCCGGCGAATGGATCTGTTGCGGCGCGGGCACCGCCAGCGTGATGGACGGCTGGCCGGCGAGCCTGACCGTCTCCCAGGCGTCCTTGTCCGGAACGAAACGAAACACGGCCCGCACCGTCACTCGAAGCGGATTCCCCCGCCGCGCCAGTTCCGCCGCGTCGGCCCGCAGACTGGCCATGCCGGCTGTGTCCCGGTGAGGGTAGACCACAGGATCCGGAAGGTCGGGAACCTGAGCCGTCGCTGAGGACGCGAGGACCCCGGCGAAGAGCAGGGCAATGGGAGCTTTCATTCCGTTCCGGTCCTGGATTTCCCCCGGTCATCGCGGGTCGGCAGGGGATGACCTCAATCGCGGGATCAAGATGCGCGGCGGAGTGATCGGGCGCCAGACGGCGAGTTGCAGCCTGGTGCCCGTCCGACCTGCCGGCCGTCCCCGCGGAGGGGATCCCTCACGTCGTCTTGATCGCCGCCTTCACCTTGCCGGCCAGATCGGGGGGGATCTCCTTGATCCCGTGCACCTCGGCGGCATGCTTCGCCACCGCCTGGAGGAGCTCCTGCTCGCTCTCCGCGGTCGCGACGAACTTGCAGCCCTGCATCAGATCGCCACAGGTCAGTTGTTTGGCCACTGGGATTCTCCCGTGTGGATGGTGAGTGGTGGTCGGTGGTCGCACCCGTTCAGTGCGCCCGGCGGGTGAGGCTATCTGCGTACTATACACGGCTCGCGGCCACGTGAAACGTCAGTCCCCGCCGATCGTGTCCGATGCGGGCGCGACTGCTGAATCGGGCCATCGGCCCCGCAGGAAGGAGTCGATAGCCGGGAACACGATGTCCGGACGCTCGGCGTACGCCGCACGGCCCGCACGTGGCACCACCAGGAGCCGGCCGTTCGAAACGGCACGGGTCCAGGCGTGCTCCATCGCGAGCCCGGCAGAGTCCCGTTCACCGTCGATGACGAGCAGGGGAACTGGGAGCTCACGGAGCGAACGGGTGTAATCCCAGTCCCCGAAGCCTTCAGGCCCGATGGTCGCCGTGTACCGATAGTAGTAGCGGACCGCGTCCGCCGGCATGTCGCAAGTGCTCCCATTCAAGCCGACGAACTCACCCCGGTCGGCAGCGAGCCGTCTCCCCAGACGCTCATATTCGCGGCACGCTGCCACTGGATCAGGTGCAGTCCCGTTCATCAGGGTACTGAGTACCCCGTACTGCCGGCGAGCCGTGACGGTGTCGGACACCGGCGGGCGGGAACGGTAGAACCGGGCCGCTTCCTGCCGGGATGGCCCGGTCGCCGCCAGAAAGATGAGGCGGCTCACCCGTCGGGGGTGAACCCGGGCATACTCCGCGGCAACGATGGCGCCGAACGAATGCGCCAACAACGCCACCCGCTGAATGCCGAAGGAGGCCCGGACGGCCTCCAGATCATCGATGAAGTACCGTGCCGCAAGCCGGGTCGTATCACTGGGGAGTTCGGAGCGTCCGCCGCCGCGCTGATCGTAGTAGATGACGACGTTGTTCCGTGCCAGGGGCTCAAGGTCGGGCCGGATGTCATTCATGCCGGCGCCCGGACCGCCGTGCACGACGATAACGGTGTCGGAACCGGCGCCGCCGAGTTCGTAGTAGATTCGCGCGCCGCTGGCGCCGGCCACATAGCCACGGGCCGGCACCGGCGCCTTCCTGCAGGCAGGCAGCGCGGTGGCCAGGAGGAGGGTCAGGAAGCCCAGGGGTCGGGCGGCAAATCCAGGACCCCGGACCATACCGGAAGTTGCGAGGTGCCGGTGCGGTCTCATTACCCGCACCCCCTGAGTTCGATGTACCCAAGTTCCTCGGGGCCGGGCCGCGGCTCGGCCGGCAGATGGGCCCGCCATTCCCGCTCCCGCACCTCCAGCGGCTCTCCGGCCACGTTCGAGTCCGGCCTCGCCCCCTGGGTCCAGAGCCGTCTGAGCGGCTCCGGGCCAAAGCGCCGGAGCAGGTCCTGCACGAAGGACGCGGCCTGCAGGTAGGCCCTCAGGTCGGGCTGACTCCGGAAGTCCGTCAGCAGGGTGGCAAGCGGAATCCAGCCGCGCTGTTCTGCCAGGGCCAGCATCACCCCGGTATTTGAGTACCCGCCGCAACGACCATCGGCCGCCTGGGCCAGACCTTCCATCAGCCAGTCGTTGCCCGGCGCGGGCTGCCCCCATGCACGGGCGGCCACGACATGCATGATCTCGTGCCGCTCGAAGGCGCGCCACGTCGGGTTGGTGACCAGGAACACGGTCCCGGTCGATGGCTGGGCAAACCCGGTGGCACTCCGCCCGATCATCCGCGTCATCTGCCCTCTGGACTCGATGAAGAAGACATCGATCGGCCCTGGCAGCGGCTCCACCTGAAGCATCGAGGCGGCGTGCCGGGCGGCAGGTGGCAGGCGGGCCAGCAGGCTGTCCTGGTGGCGCGCGGGATAGGTGTCTGCCTGGAAGTACACCCGGAATCCCGGGACCGTCTGCCGCAGCCAGGTGAAACCGGAGTCGGCCAGCACGGCGGCCGCGAGTCCGGTTGGCGCCTGCGCCCGCACCGCCACCGCGGGTCCGGTGAGTATCGCAGCCAGCAGCGAAACGACGATCCAACGCATGGGCAGCTCCCGGGTGGTGGCCGGGCATCCGGGTGGGTATGCCGGAGCCCTTCAGGAGGGACGTCGCCGGAATGATCCGCCTGCACAGGCCGGCGCCGGCACCCAGGAGGCCGCTACCGCGAAACCGTGATCACGGCCCACAGGACACTCAGGAAGGCCAGCGTCAGCAACGCGCCGCGCACCAGGTTCCCGGCGGCCCACTGGACGCTGGCCCGGCGCAGGAGTTCGGGCTCGGTGTCGGGGGGAGACCGGAACATCAGCGCCAGCCTGGGATAGTGGAAGGTGAACGTGATCATGTCACTGATTCCCAGGGCGGCCGTTCCGCCTAGCATGCCCCAGCGGGCCGGCAGGATCCGCCAGCAGGCAACCAGGCCCGCCCCGAGAAGCGCAAGCGTCGCCGGGGCAACCACCCGGAAGTAGCTTGCCGGGGTCGTGCGGGCGAAGAACCTCCGGGCATGATTCAGTGACTCGGGGACGTCGCGGCCGTAGTTCGGGGCCAAGACCACGGATTCATAGGCTGTCGCGCCGAGCAGGAGCGCCAGGCCCAGAAGTGCCAGGGTGGCGAGGATGTGCTGGAGCATCGGCAAAGGCGTCCAGTGGAGGTGGGTGGATCGGGCCGCGTCAATGCCGGGCCGGGGAGTCCGGCGCGCGCCTCAGGAATATGCTCACGCTCGAACCGTCTCCCAGATCGCGGCCATACGCCCATACGGCCATGGCGCGAGTCAGAAGATCGGCGGACACCGGTGCGGGTGGATGCGGCCCGGCGAGCGAGGGAAGCCAGGTCCAGTCCGAAGACCAGCTGCCCGGACCGGTGAGCGTGACGGCGACATACTCACCCGGTGGAGGAGTGGTGAGCTCGCCATCGGTATCCTGATCCGCTTCAACGACGACATTGGCAACGCCCAGGACCAGATCCGTCCGGGTCGAGCCGGACCCCAGGGCGGCGGCGACGAGTCCGTCCAGGAGAGTGAGTAAGGCCACCTCGTCGCTGTGGGCCTCCCATGGGGCCGGCGGAGCCTCGACCCGGAGGGAAGCGTGGGTGCGGAGCACCGTCAGAAGCAGCATGGGCCACGAACTCAGGAGGTGCCGCGGGGACAAGGCGAAACCGTCAGGGAGCCCGCGACGGGATTCCGGTGACTGAGAGTCCCGGACCGACCACGAACCACGTGACCAAGGTCGTGGCGGCAGCCGCCAGGAGCCAGGGCCACCGGGCAGCGCTCCCCGAGACGCCGTACTTCGAGGTAGCTCGCCTGATGTGGCGGATGGCGAATGTCATCGGAACGAACGGACCCAGCCCCGCTCCCAGGGCCAGAAGCATGCCACGGGTCGTTCCCACCGGGTTGGCCGCGGCGCCGCCCAGGACCAGCACGGCGGAGGCGGCCGCGCCGATTGCCACGATGCGGCGGGCGTCAGCCATCCGTCGAGACGGCTCACCGGAGGGTAGCAACTCCCCCAGCGCCGTACCCGAACGCCGTACCATGATAACCATGCCCATTCCGCCCAGCAGCACGACCAGGATACGGAGCCAGTTAGTCCCGGGAAGCGGCCGCAGCACCGTCATCCAGTCTCCGAACCCGGCCAGCGGTTCCCCCAGCATCTTGCTGACGACGAGCATGCCGTTGACCGCGAAGAAGAACCATGCCGTCAGCCGGAGCTCCGGCGTACCGGATGCGCGGCGCAGGATCCACCAGCCAAGCAGGGAGAACAGGAGGTTGATGACTGAGCCCGAGATGCCGAGGGCCACCAGTCCGGCCGGGGACAGGGATCTGAAGTCTCCCAGCGTTTCGGTGGACGTGATCATCGTGGGAGAACCGCCGGCCAACCAGCCCGCGAGCACATGGGCCGATTCGTGGCACATCATCGCCAGGCCGACGGTAATCACGGACGACGCGCTGATGATTGCGATCGAGGGTCGGTCTGGCATGGGCAGATCCCGTTGAATGACGTCGGCCCCCCGAACTCCGGACGGACCAGGGGTGGTCTGGCGGGAGCGGTTCCACTCCGCGCAACGGCCGTAACAGAGACGACCCGGCCGGCCGGGTCGGCACACCTGCTCAGCCGGATCGCAGCTCGCTGAACCGTGGCGGCCGTCGCTTCCAGCCGTGAGGGGGCCAAGCGGCCGGTGTGACAATCCGTTCAGGCATGATCGGTTCCCCCGGCCGGGAGCATGCCGCGCGGCACCAGCCAGCGCAGGTCCACGGCGTAACAGACCAGCAGGCCGATGGTGTAGGCCAGGAGATCGTACGGATCGAAATGGCCGCGGGTGATGGCCAGCGGCGTCCCGCCGAGGTCGTACCGCTGCAGCCACTCCCAGAGAAAGCAGCCGCCCAGGACCAGCAGGAGGGCACTCAGCGGGCGCAGGTGAAGACGCCCGGCGCGGCCGACGAGGTAGGGAATCGGCGGGGCCAGGAGATCGGCGCCATAGTCGGTCAGCAGGCCGGCGTGGACCCGGTACATCTGCAGTCCGCCGATGCCGACGAAGACGAACAGGCTGTAGATGTTGAGGAATCGGCGTAATCCAGGCGACACCGACCGGCTCCCGGTTACGGGCTTCTGGAGGGGGTACGTCCCTGCGGCGTCGTCAGTCCCGCAGAAGCTCGCGAAGCATGCGCTCCGGGTGCTCCAGGAAGGCCCGGGTCACCGAGTAGTGTTCGGTGTCGGTGTAGGCCACCGGGCGGGGCGGGTGGTCACCGAAAAGGTAGATGGTGGCGCCGGGATAGGCGAGCAGGATCGGGGAGTGGGTCGCCATGATGAACTGCGAACCCCGCCGGACGAGCCGGTGCATGGCGGCGAGGAGAGCGAGTTGCCTGGAGGGAGACAGCGCCGCTTCAGGCTCGTCGAAGAGATAGAACCCGTTGCCCCGCAGCCGGTGCAGCACCAGCGCCAGGAAAGACTCGCCGTGGGACTGCTCGTGCAGCGAACGGCCCCCGCCCGCGTCTTCGTCATAGGCATGGTAGTTCCGACGGTCTTCGACCACGGTCGCGAGGTTATAGAAACTCTCGGCGCGTAGAAAATAGGAATCCGTGCATGCGGGCCGGGTCTTCTCGAGCCGGAGCTTGCGGAAGAGATCTGAATGGCTGTGCCGGGTCGAGAATCGAGCGTGCTTGGTGCCTCCCTCCGGGTTCAATCCGAACGAACCGGCAATGGCCTCGAGCAGCGTGGACTTGCCTGACCCGTTCTCTCCCACGAAACATGTGACCGGCGTGGTGAACTTGAGCCGGTCGAGGTGCCGGATCGCCGGGATGTCGTAAGGATAGCCCACGGCCCGTTCGTGGGGCAGCGCCGTCACTCGCAGCTCCGTGACGAACATGCGGCTGGCCGGGTTCCCGGAATCCCCGGTCGGTCGGGCCTCTGGCTCCATGACTACGGGTCCGGTTTCACATCGGGTGGCGGCAAAACCTGCGTGGGGAGTGCAATGCGCATGTACTGCCCGTCCTTGGGGCGATGGGCTGATAACCATCGGGATCCGTGCGATCCGCAAGCCCCCGGAATACGGAAAGATCGGCGACTATCGGAGAACTACCCGTCAGGGACTCCGTCGGCAAGTGGAGAGAGCTCCCGCCGGGTGCGGGCCTGTCCGGCGTAGCCATCCCCCGGATCTCAGGGCCGCAGAGATTCCAGGGCAACCGGCTCCCACCGCTCGGTGCGGATGAGAGCGCCCACCAGCGCCCCCAGGCCGACTCCGCCGGCCAGAATCCCGGCTCGATAATAGAGACACCGCTCGCCGTAGTTTCCGGACCCGGTGCAGGCATTGCCGCCGGGACTGAAAAGGATCGCCCCGGCGAGCAGCCCGGCCGCCGCGCCCACCGCCAGGCCGGTGACCGGGTGCCCCCGCCGCCCGCGGGACCGTTCGAGCCGGCGCACCATGTCGGCAGGAATGGTCCATCGCCGGCCTTGTGCAGCCAGCACCAGCGAGTCCCGATCCAGCCACAGGAGTTCTCCGGCCTGCGCCCGCGCGCCCAGCGAACTGGGCGTGACCCGAACCCGCTCCCCGGGGGTGGGTTCCTGTCCCGCCAGCGGAGCGGCCAGGAGCGGCAGGCCGAGGAGCCAGAACAAGAGGAAGTGTCGTCTCATGGTGGTGAAGCTGGCCTCAAGGCGTCCCCCGTCCGTGACCCCGGGACCGAGGCGCCTCAGGTCCGGGTCCCACGACAGAAGCTACGCACCTGCGGTGACAGCGCCAGGGAAAGGATCATGATGCCGAGCACGGCAAACAGGGGCTGGAGGACGGAAAGGCGTCCGACCAGGAGCAACTGGACCGCGATCCAGATGACGAGGCCGGCACCGACGACCGCCGCTCCAGCGGCGGCCCAGGCCCGGCGGCGCCACAACCCGACCAGGATGACCAGCGGGTAGGCGCCGAGGAGGACGAACAGCACCAGTCCCGGAACCAGGTAGTCGGGAAACGGCGTGCCTTCCAGCAGGCGCAGGGACATTTGGAGCCGGGCGCCGGAGGGATCGAGGATCAGCGAGCCGCCGCCATGGAGCGCACTCAGGCCCTGCACGAGCACCAGGAGCATCAGCAGCAGGAAGGCGGGCGGGGCTTTGGATGAGGATGGCGGGTTCATCGTATCGGCCGGTGCGGTGGGCGGACCGCGGTTCGGTGCCGGATGGCTCTACGGGCGGCCTTGAGCGCGGGTTTCCCGGCCTGGGGTGCTCCCGCCGGCAGTATCAGTGCCGGCGGCGAACCGAGGCCGATTTGGGCCAGTACGTGAACTCCGCTTCGAAGCAGGTGCCTTCCAGGTCGGCCACTCGATCCCTGAAGTATGCCTGGGCTTCGCCAATCGCGGTGTTGTAGACCGATGGCGCGATCTCCTTCAGGAAGAAATCGAGCAGCGCCTGGGCCTTGAGGTCCCCGATGTCCTGATCGAGTTCTTCGGTGAAGTAGCGGCGGAGGGAGGCCTGGGCCTGCTTCCGGACGTCGGGGCTGAGATCAATCGACATGGAGGGTCATGGGTCAGGAGTCGGGGATCAGGAGTCGGGAGTCAGGTCGGTCGTGGTGTGCCCGGGGGTGATGGCCGGGGCACCTGCACCCTGACGCTGCGGGAATGAAACCGCGCCGCCGACACCGAACGGTCGACGACGCGGTTCCCCATCATGCGCGCCCCGGTACGATCGCCCGATGGCAACCGATCGGAGGCACTGATACGCGGTTCGGTCCTGAATCAGCGACCGATCAGGCGATCGCTTGCCCTTACCAGGCCGCGCATGGAACTGGGACTAGACAATGGATCACCTCCTTTGTTTGAGTGGGCGTCAGGGCACGGACGAGTGCATATATAGGAATGGCCCCCCGTCGGGGCAACCCGGTGCCCGCAGTGTCCTGTCCCATCCGGTGCCGAGGGAGACGGTGGGGGGCTCGGCGCCGGCATGACCGTCCCGGGCCCGGGGCCCCGCGACGGGCCGTTCCGACTGGTTTTGTCGGAATCGGGCGGGGAAAACGGCGTCCGGACTGCCTTCCGGGCCCTGGATGCCCCGTTCTGGACCGCTCGGCCCCCTGTCCAAGGTTCCCCCCGGATCCTGCCCGAAGGCCTCTTGACGGCACCCGGAATCAGCCGCACAATGGGGGCGTAAGCGCGGGTGAGGGAGAGGGTACCACCCTCCTGGCCGAAGTCCCTTCTTCCCGCGGTCCCGAACGACAAGATACGACCGCCCCGAGAGCATCACCCCCACCCCCGGGGGCGCTTCCACAGCGGCCTCTCCACTCAGGCTCGAACGCGTGGCGCACATGCGGGATTCCCGATTCCGTGCGGGGCGTCTCTGCCTCTCTCCCCCCGGCATGTCCCTTCCCCGGCCCCGGTCGGGATCCCGCGTGTCCCCACCCAGGTCGTTTCCCCTCGCTCCGGCACACCGGCCGGAGTTTTTTGGCAGCCCGCAGTTTTGAAAGGACGCACCCGTATGAAACAAATAGGCTACTGCATTGGCGTCTTCCTGGCCGTGCTCTGGGTCGCGCCGCTCCAGGCGCAGGGACCCACCGGCACGATCCGCGGACGCGTTGCCGATGTCGCGACTCAGCGCCCGCTGCAGGGCGCCACGGTCACCATCGGCAATCGGAACGCGCTCACCCAGAAGGACGGCCGCTACCTGATCACCGGTGTTCCCGCCGGTACGGACTCCATCCGGGTCCGGATGATCGGGTACGCGCCCCTGGCCCGCGCCGTCACGCTGGCGGCCGGCGAAACGCTGGATCTGGATCTCCTCCTGTCCGCCCAGGCGGTCAACCTGGCCGAAATCGTGGTCGTGGGCTACGGAGAACAGCAGGCCGGTAACATCACCGGAGCGGTGACCAGCGTGTCGTCGGAAGAGTTCAATACCGGCCGCATCGTGACCCCGACCGAACTCATCCAGAGCAAGGTGGCGGGGGTGCAGGTCGAGGACAACAACGAACCCGGGGCGGGAAAGTCGATCCGGATCCGGGGGACCACCTCGATCAACGCCAGCAGCGAGCCGCTCATCATTGTAGACGGCATGCCGCTCGGCACCGGGGCCGGGGCCGGCGTCTCCAACGGCCGCGATCCGCTCAACTTCCTGAACTCCGATGACATCCAGGACATCACGGTGCTGAGGGACGCTTCGGCGGCTTCGATTTACGGGGCCAACGCGGCGAACGGGGTCATCATCATCCAGACCAAGAACGGTGCCGGGCGGACGGGTTCGCATTTCGAGTACAGCGGCAGCGCATCGGTGTCGACGGTCACCCGGATACCCTCCGTGCTCAACGCCGCGCAGTTCCGGGCCGCGGTGCAGCAGTATGCGCCGCAGAACGCCGGGCAGCTGCTGAACGCGAACACCAACTGGTTCGATCTGGTGGACCGTACGGCCTTCGGCCATGAGCAGAACTTCGCCTTCTCCGGTTCGGGCGAAAGCATGAACTACCGCCTCTCGGCCAACTACCTCAATCAGAACGGCATTCTGTACGGCACGAACACGGAACGCATCGCGCTGGGGCTGAACTACAACCAGCGGCTCCTGAGCGACCGCCTGAGCTTCACCACCAACCTGCGGGGCTACCGGGAGAACGACCAGTACACGCCCGGCGGCGTGCTGTCCAACGCGGCCCAGATGGGGCCGACCCAGCCGGTGTACGATGGCAGCACCCCGACCGGATACTACGACTGGCCGGGGAACATGCTGACCTCGGCGGACAACCCGGTGGCCATCATGGAGCTGGCCCGGGATGAAGGCACGACCTGGCGCGGGATCGGCAATGTGCAGGCACAGTACAGCCTGCCCTGGATCGCGGGGCTCAAGGCCAACCTCAACGTCGGCTTCGACGTGACCCGGGCGACCCGGCAGACGTTTACGCCGAGCGTACTGCACAGTCAGACGAAGACGGGGACCGACGGGGTCCTCTACCGGAGCGAGCCGAACCAGACCAACACGGTGGTTGAGGGGTACCTCAACTACGCCATACCGCGCAATCTCGGGCCCGGTACGCTCGACCTGACCGGCGGCTACTCCTATTCCCAGTCGCACGCGGAGACTCCCGCGTATCAGGCCCAGGGCCTGGACACGGACCTGCTCGGCCTCAACGGGTTCCCGTCGGCGCGGACCTTCACGCCGTTTCCCTCGAACGTGCAGGAAAGCAAGCTGATCTCCTTCTTCGGCCGGGCCAACTACAACATCAACGATCGCTACCTGGCGGCCGTCAGCATCCGGCGGGACGGGTCGTCCCGGTTCGGGACCGACAACGCCTGGGGTGTGTTCCCATCGGTGGCCCTGGCGTGGCGGCTCTCGGAAGAGCCGTTCATGCGGAACTTCACGTCGCTTTCCGACCTGAAACTCCGGGGGTCGTGGGCCAAGACCGGCAACCAGGCCTTCGCCAACTACCAGCAGTACGCGGCCTACCTTCCGGGCGATGCCCAGTCCCAGTATCAGTTCGGCAATCAGTACATCAGCACGATCCGGCCCGGCGCGGTGGACCCCGAGATCAAGTGGGAGGCCACCCGCTCGTTCAACCTCGGTGTCGACTGGGGCTTCAGCAACCAGCGGTTCCGCGGAGCCATCGACTGGTATGACAAGAAAACCACTGACCTGATCTTCACCGTGCCGGTCGCGGCGGGGACCAACCTGTCGAACTACCTTACGACGAATATCGGCAGCATGCGGAACCGCGGCATCGAGTTCAGCCTCAGTGCGCAGCTTCTCCGGGGTGGCCGGTACGGGCTGAGCTGGACGACGGACTTCACGGCGGCCCGGAACAGCAACGAGCTGCTGAGCATCAACCCGTTCGCCGGGGGCGCCCAGCAGATCCCGGTCGGCCTCGTGGCGGGCGGGGTAGGGACGTTCATTCAGACCCTGACCCCGGGCGAGCCGGTCTATTCGTTCTACGTCTACCAGCACAAGCTGGATTCCAACGGCAAGCCGATCTACGCCGACGAGAACAACGACGGCACGATCAACGAGCAGGACCTGTATGTGGACCGGAACAACGACGGTGTCATCAATGTCGCCGACCGGCGGCCGTTCCATGACCCGGCGCCGAAGTGGATCCTGGGCCACAGCTCCTACCTCTCGTACGGGGCCTTCGACTTCTCGTTCACGGTCCGGGCCTATCTGGGCAACTACGTGTACAACAACGTGGCGTCGAATCTGGGGAACTACCAGGAACTGGCGCGCGGATCTCCGTACAACCTGCATACGTCGGTACTCGAGACCGGTTTCGCGACGCCCCAGTACCTGTCCGACTACTACGTCGAGGATGCGTCCTTTCTCCGGATGGACAATCTGACGGCGGGGTATTCCTTCACCTGGCGCGGCCAGCAGGCGCGCTTCTTCCTCACCGCCCAGAACGCATTCACGATTACCGGGTACAGCGGAGTGGATCCGACCTCCGGCCTGAACGGCATCGATAACAACCGCTATCCGCGTTCCCGGACGTTCCTGAGCGGCCTGACGCTCCGGTTCTAGGACACGGATGTCGATATGAATACTCGAGAAAGGATTCCCGCGATGACTCGCAGCATCCTCAAGGTGTTCACGGCCGCCGCCGCTGTCCTGGCCCTCAGTACCGCGGCCTGTACCGACACGACGGTGGAGCCGAAGAGCACCATCACCGACGCCAATATCTTCAACGATCCGGGCTCGTACCGGGCTTTCCTCGCGAAGATCTATGCGGGGCTGGCCGTCAGTGGCCAGCAGGGCCCGGCCGGGCAGCCCGACATCCAGGGCATCGACGAGGGCTTCTCGCAGTACCTCCGGCTGTACTGGGAGGCGGAGGAGCTGCCCACCGACGAGGCGGTCATCGCCTGGAACGATGTGGGCCTCCCCGAGATGAACACCCAGCTCTGGGCGTCGTCCAACTCGTTCGTGGTCGCGATGTACTACCGGATCTATTTCCAGGTCGGCATGGCCAATGAATTCCTGCGCCAGACGACCGATGCCAAGCTGTCGGAACGGAACGTGAGCGCGACGCTCCGGACCGAGATCCAGCAGTACCGTGCCGAAGCGCGGTTTCTTCGCGCGCTGAGCTACTGGCACGCGATCGATCTGTTCGGCGACGTCCCCCTGGTAACGGAAAACGATGCCCTGGGCGCCACACCGCCGCAGCAGAGCACCCGGCTGGACATCTACAACTTCGTCGTCAGCGAGCTGACCGATATCCGAAGCCAGCTCCCGCCGGCCGGCGCATCCAGCTACGGCCGGGCGACCCCCGGCGCCGCCGACATGCTGCTGGCCCAGGTCTACCTGAACGCCGAGGTGTACACCGGCTCGCCGCACTATGGCGAAGCGCTGGCGGCCGCCCAGGCCGTCATCGCCGGACCCTACACGCTGGATCCGACCTACCGGAACATCTTCCTGGCGGACAACAACAACTCGCCCGAGATCATCTTCCCCGTCGTTCAGGACGGCGTCCATACCCAGACCTGGGGCGGGATGACTTTCCTGGTCCACGCCGCGGTCGGCGGAGACATGAGCGCGTCGGCCTACGGCATCGACGGTGGCTGGTGGGGTCTGCGCCTGAAGCCGGAAGCGTACAATCTGTTCGCCGCCGGCGACATGCGGTCTTCCTACTTCTTCACCCAGAACCAGTCGGTCGCGGTGACCAGCATCAGCAACTTCCAGAACGGTATTGCCGCGCCCAAGTTCTCCAACCTGACCTCCACCGGCGCGGCCGGGTCGAACCCGACGCACGTGGACACGGACTTCCCGATGTTCCGTCTGGCGGATGCGTATCTCATCTACGCCGAAGCCGTGCTCCGGGGCGGTGGCGGCACCCGCGCCCAGGCCCTGACCTACGTCAACGCCCTGCGCCAGCGCGCGTATGGAAACAACAGCGGTGATATCACCGATCCCGAACTCACGCTGGACTTCATCCTGGCCGAGCGCGGGCGCGAGCTCTTGTGGGAAGCCCACCGGAGGACCGACCTGGTGCGCTACGGGCTGTTCACCGGCACCGGGTACATCTGGGCCTGGAAGGGTGGACAGGAGGCCGGGGTGGCAACGCAGTCATTCCGGGATCTCTATCCGCTCCCCGCATCGGAGTTGATCACGAACCCCAACCTGAAGCAGAATCCGGGCTACTGAGCCCCGGGCAGTCTCGGGATACACCTGTCCGCAGTTCCGCCTCCTCGGTGGCGGGGCTGCGGACAAGTGCCTGAGCCACCGCACCCGAGCCGTGTTGCCTCGCTTTCGTCTGGTCGCCGCGGCGCTCTGCGCACTCTCCACCGCTGCGTGCAGTGACCCACCCTCGGCCGGGAGCGGATCCAATCCGCCGCCCGCCGACCGGCCGGCGCTCGCGCCGGCCTATCGCCCCAGCGGGCTCGCGGCCGCCGGGGACGTCTTCGTTCACCTCTTCGAGTGGAAATGGACCGACATCGCCACGGAGTGCGAGTCCGTGCTCGGCCCGGCGGGATTCACGGCGGTCCAGGTGTCTCCGCCCCAGGAACACAGCATCGTGCCGGGCTTCGACTGGAGCGAACGCTACCAGCCGGTGAGCTACGGCATCGACCGCAGCCGGTCCGGTACCGGGCCGGAGTTCGCCGACATGGTCCAGCGATGCCGGGCCGCCGGCGTCGGCATCTATGTGGATGCCGTCATCAACCACATGACCAACTACCCCAGCCCGGGGGTCGGCAGCAACGGAACGGCCTACAGCAAGTACGAGTATCCCGGGCTCTACACGGCCGCGGATTTTCACGCCCCCTGCGCCCTGAACGACTATCAGAGCGCCGCCAACGTACAGGACTGCGAACTGTTGTCGCTTCCGGACCTCAACACCGGCCTGGCCACGGTCCGGCAGAAGATCGCCGGCTACCTGATCATGCTGGCGGAACTGGGAGTCGCCGGGTTCCGGATCGACGCGGCCAAGCACATTCAGCAGGTGGACCTGGACGACATCCTCGACCGGGTGAATCTGACGCTTGCCGGCGAAGGCCGGCCGCCGCCGTATGTCGTCCTGGAGGTCGTGGGCGGTGCCGGAGAGGCGCTGTCCCCCGCCGACTACTTCGGGGAGGGCTACAGCTCCGGCGGCGCCGCCGACATCACCGAGTTCACTTTCACCGGTGTCGGCGACAAGTTCCTGGGCACCGGGGGGCAGCGCATCAGCCAGCTCAACCCCGGCGGTTCTCCGGGGAACCGCTTCACCGAGGCGGCCTGGGGCCTGCTGCCCTCGGACAAGGCCGTGGTATTTCTCCAGAACCACGATACCCAGCACCAGTGCGGGCTGGGCTACCGCTCCGGAGACGTGTTTCGTCTGGCCAATGTGTGGATGCTGGCGCAACCGTACGGCTATCCTTCGATCCTGTCGAGCTATGCGTTCAACTGCCCGGCGGGCAACTCGATGGGACCGCCTTCGGACGGCAGCGGGAATACCAGGGACGTCAGCTGTGCCGCCAGCCTGGAGACGGCCTCGGTCGGTCTGTGGGTCTGCGAACACCGTGATCCGTCCATCCGGACGATGGTCGGCTTCCGCAAGGCCGTCGCGGGCACCGGAATCGATCACTGGTGGGACGATGGAGACAATGCGATCGCCTTTTCCCGGGGGGATCGCGGCTTCGTGGCCATCAACCGGGAGAATACGGTTCTTGCCGCCACGCTGGCCACCGGCCTGGCACCCGGGACATACTGCGACCGGCTGACCGGCGGCGTGGCCGGCGGATCGTGTGCCGGCACGGCCGTCGTGGTGGATTCCGCCGGGGCAGCCCGGCTCCAGCTCGCCCCCATGTCGGCGGTGGCCATCGATGTCACCACGCGCCTGTAACACCGGAGGAAAACCGATGCAGCGACTGCACCGCCTGGCGGCCGGCGCAATGCTCTGTGCCCTGTGGGCCGGATCGGCCGTACCCGCCCGCCTGCTCCCCGCCCAGGCGCCCGCCGCCCCGGATACCTCCTGGGTCGCCCGCAGCGCCCTGTACGAGATCTTCGTCCAGGACTTCTCCCCCGCGGGAAATCTCCAGGGCGTGATCCGCGGGCTGGACCGGGTCGAGGCTGCCGGTGCGGACGTCGTCTGGCTCATGCCCATCCATCCGGTCGGCGTCGAGAACCGGAAGGGAACGCTCGGCTCGCGCTACGCGGTGCGCGACTACCTGGCGATCGACTCCGTCTACGGCACCAGGGCCGACTTCCGGGCCCTGGTGGAGGCCGTTCACGGCCGGGGCATGAAAGTCATCCTGGACTGGGTGCCGGATCACACGTCGTGGGACAACGTCTGGGTCACGGCGCATCCGGAGTACTACCTTCACGATGAGCAGGGCGGCCTGGTGGTCCCGCGCGATCCGCAGGGCAATCCCACCGACTGGACCGACGTGGTACAGCTCGATTTCGGAAACGCGGGCCTGCGGAAGGCCATGATCGACGCCATGCGCTACTGGCTGGTCGAATTCGGCATCGACGGGTTCCGGGTCGACGTCGCCGGGTTCATTCCGTACGACTTCTGGCGGGAGGCCATTCCGGCGCTGCGGGCCTCGGTGCCGCGGCGGCTCCTGTTCCTTGCCGAGTGGGGCGACATCGAGATGAACCGGGCCGGCTACGACCTGACCTACGCGTGGGACTCCTACAGCCGGTTGAAGGCGGTGTGGCGCGGGGCGCCGGCGGCCTCCTTCGTGGAAGGGGAGCTGCCCGACATGCGGGCCATGCCTCCGGGTGGAATGCGATTGCGCTTCACCACGAACCACGACGAAACCGCCTGGGACGCCCCGCCGGTGACCATCTTCGGTGGTGCGGCCGGGGCGCGGGCTGCCTTCGTGGCGATGGTCCTGCTGCCGGGGCGCCCGCTGCTGTACAACGGCCAGGAGGTCGAGAGTCCCCAGAAGCTCGGCCTGTTCGAACGCGAACCCATCGTGTGGGATCAGCCCGGGGCGGCCGTGGCCCGGTCATTCTATCGCAACGTGATCCGGATTGTCCGCAGCGAGCCGGCGCTTCTGACCGGAGATCTCGAACCTGTCACAACCAGCGCTCCGGCCGACGTCATCGCCTACCGGCGGGGAGATGTCCTCGTGCTGGTGAATGCCAGGCCGCGGGAGGTGAAGGTGGCGGTGCCCGGCCTTCGGCTCGACGGGTCGCGGGATCTGCTGTCGAACGAGACGCAACACGGCGATAGCGTCGTCCTTCCCCCCTATGGCACGGCCGTGCTCAGGATCGGAGGAGGAAACTGAAGCCGGGACATGGAGCCCCCATGCTCCGCACCGTGGCCGGGTTTCCGGCCGCCATGGCCGCGCGGTCGCCCTCCCCTGGGCCGGTGCGCAGCGGCAGCGTCTGTCGATGGACCCGCAGTGGCGTTTCACTCCCGGCGATCTCCAGGGCGCCGACCGGCCGGGCTTCGATGACCACCAGTGGCGGCGGCTGGCTCTCCCGCATGACTGGAGTATCGAAGGGACGCCGAGCCGCAATGGGCCGATGACCGACGCTGGAGCCCGCACTCCCCGTACGATGGTCCGTCAGGCGCTGCTGGCCCCGCTCGCCGCGGCCGTGCTGACTTCCGCGGCCGCGGGGCAGGGTGCGGCCGGTACCGCCCCGCCGCCGGCCCGGCGGGCGGTGTATCTGGATCAGGCGGGCGTCGTGCGCTGGCGCGACGACCGGAGCGAGGTCACCCTCTTCGGCGCCAATTACGTCGTGACCACCGCCTCAGATTACCGCGCGGCGGGGTATCTGCAGGCCGACCGCAAACAGATGATCGAGGAGGACATGGCGCAGTTTGCCCG